>JAEUUB010000181.1 GCA_016787745.1 Cyclobacteriaceae bacterium | reverse complement strand
ATACTGATCTGAGATTTGATAACTGTTAGCCGCAGATTGCTTCACGTAAAAGATGGGAAGATCTTCCACCACGGGTGGCCTGTTCTGATGGTATACGGTAAAGTTCAAAGGCCGCGTTACTCTTCGGCCATCTATCCATTCCGCCTGAAGGATCACGCTTATTTCCTTTTGTTTTTCCAGGCGACTCACCAGATCGTACCCGGGTTTCCAAAAAAAGGTGCCCAGCGTGTCAAGTTGAATCTCAAGGCTATCCGCACCTTGTAAGGTAAATCGAGGCCTTATCGAATCTGTAGACGAAACTTTAAACGAAAGAAAATTTCCTTCCTTGAGTGTGTTCCAACCGCTGGAATCAGAAACAATAAGATGCTGTGCCTGGCTAAAAATCACACAGGCCATAAGTGGCAGAATCAGCCAATACTTCATTTCAGGTAGATTTTTTTAAATTTAGGAGGTGCAAAGTTAAACGTTTCGGAATAGAATTAAATCACTTGATGGATTTTAGCGAACACTGATCGAATGGCAAAAAAGCCCCTGAGTAAGAAATCCAATGATTATTCATTTTTTGAAAATGTTTACGAGGTTGTTATGCTTATCCCCAAAGGAAGGGTTACGAGCTATGGCGCCATAGCAAATTACCTGGGTACCAAAATGAGTGCTCGTATGGTGGGCTGGGCCATGAATGCCGCGCATAGCAATAAAAAAATTCCGGCCCATCGGGTAGTTAACCGAAATGGCTTGCTAACAGGAAGACACCACTTTGAAACCCCAACAACAATGAAATCCAGATTGGAGAAGGAAGGAGTGAAAGTGGTTCGCGATCAGGTTCAGGATTTCAAAAACAAGCTCTGGGATCCCAATCTCGAGCTGATTTAGGAATAGGACTCCCAAAGTGGGATGGGTCAGCGCCCTTTATCCTCTTAATTTTTCAAAAATCAATCTTTTTAGTAGTGGCAAAGTTGTTGACCCTGTACGGGTACTAAATGAGTACAGATATGAAAAATGGAGTAATGATTTTTTTTCTGATGACCCTGCTGGTTGTAACGGTACAAAGTCAGGAGATTGATATTATCAATACAAAGCAGGACAATCTTTTTGTGTTGCGCGTAGATAAAAAATTAATTGGTGCTCAGGTGGAAGTGCTGTCAGCAGAAGGACATAAGGTTACAGCGCAACGTCTTAAGAAAAGAAAAATGATTATTGACTTTTGCGATGTAAAATCCGGAAAGTACACGATTGTGGTCAGCAAAAACAATCAACAACAAAAGTTTGAGTTTGTAAGAAAATAACCTCACTAAAAGTGGGATAAAAATATTGCGTTGGGGTTTAATCTAAAAGGAGTCTGTGTTAAAGCAGGCTCTTTTTTTATTTCTTGGATATTAGGAATAGCCCGATACCGGTGAGCAAGCCATTTAAAATTAATAACTCATATCCAAATTGATAGCCATTCAACAATGCCGGAGAATAGATATTGATCAGGTAAGACAGGATAGGCGAAGCGATACAGACCAGGGGCACTCCCAGCCCCTTAATTCTTCTCCTGGTAAACAATCCAAAAGCAAAGAGACCAAGCAAGGGGCCATACGTATAGTTGGCTACGCTGAGTACAGCATCTATAACCGATTTTTCATTGATCTCTTTAAAGATGACAATCACAATTAAAAACAGAAGCGAAAACGCAATGTGAACAATAAACTTTTCGCGCTTCCTTACAGGCTCAGGTTTATCCTTGAAATTCAAAAAGTCAATACAAAAAGATGTGGTAAGCCCTGCTAACGCAGAGTCTGCACTGGCATAAGAGGAAGCTGTAATACCAAGTAAAAAGAAAATACCAACCAGGGGGCCGAGTTGATTAAGTGCCAGGGATGGAAACAATTCATCGGAATAAACCGGTAAGGCCACTCCTTTCTGCTCACTGTATATGTAGAGGAGTGCGCCCAACGTAAGGAATAAAAGATTTACAACCACCAGAATAAGGCTAAACCAAAACATATTTTTCTGCGCATCGCCAAGTGTTTTGCAGGTTAGATTTTTTTGCATGATTTCCTGATCCATGCCCGTCATGGTAATGGCGATGAAAGCGCCACCAAAAAATTGTTTTGGAAAAAAGAAGGTTGAGTTGGGATCATCAAAATGGAACGTATTTGAATACCCGTTGACTTGAATCGCGGAAATAACTTCGGAAAAATTCAAACCTAAATCGGAAGCAATTTTTACAACGGCAATAACAACCGCGGTAACAAGGAAGAATGTTTGAAATGTGTCCGTCCAAACAATGGTTTTAATACCACCCCGAAACGTATACACCCAGATTAATGCAATGGTAACAGCAACGGTTATAATGAACGGTACGCCCCACGCATCAAAAAGAAAAAGTTGCAGTACGGTTGCTGCAAGAAAAAGACGAAGCGAAGAGCCCATAGTTCGGGAGATTAAAAAAAACAACGCTCCGGTTTTGTACGACCATTTGTCGAACCGTTGTTCCAAGTAGGAGTAGATGGAAACCAAATTGAGCCGGTAGTATAAAGGCATGAGCACGCCAATGATAACCCAATAGCCCACCAGATAGCCCAATACAATTTGAAAATAGGAGAACCCGATTTTACCCACGTTGCCGGGTACCGATATAAATGTTACTCCCGATAGCGAGGCGCCAATCATGCCAAAAGCAACCAGGTACCAGGGCGATTGTCGGTTAGCCGTAAAAAAAGTATTTGTGTCGGCACCTTTTGATGTAACGTATGAGATAGTGATGAGAACGCAGAAGTAAAGGAAGATAATCGAGAGTACGAGTAACGGATTCATAGAGAAGTATAAGTCTGCCCAAAGAACGGTAAAAATAGCTATGATAAATAAATTGAGGCAATCCGCTGCATTTTTTTTACTTTTGTGTCAATGATTCAAGTTTTTAAAATGAAAGCAGGATATCAGGAGAAGGAGTTGCAGGAAACTCTGGAGGTTGTTGAGGTAATTGATGTAAATAACCTGGTTGTGTTTAATGATGATTTCAACACCTTCGATCATGTCATTCAAACCTTAATTAAAGTTTGTAAGCACACGCCTGAGCAAGCGGAGCAATGCACCTGGCTAATTCATTACAAGGGAAAGTGCGCGGTGCGTTCGGGGCCCGTGGAAGAACTCAAGCCCATGCGCGAAGCGATTTGCGATGCTGGCATCGATGCCCGGATTTTATAGCAAACATTTTTTTCAAAAACACGAACTGTTGTGGAGTTTCCTTCCAAGCTAATTGAAGATGCCGTAAACGAAGTTTCCAGGTTGCCGGGCATCGGAAAGAAAACCGCGCTTCGGTTAGTGCTACATCTTGTTAAAGAACACGAAAATAAAACCACGCTGTTAACGCAGGCGCTGGAGCGCATGCGGCAAAACATTATGTTTTGCAAGACCTGCCACAATATTTCCGATCAGGAAGAATGTTTCATCTGCCACAGCCACCGCAGAGAGAAGAGTGTGTTGTGTGTTGTGGAGGAAAGTAAAGATGTTATGGCGATAGAAAACACATCACAATTTACGGGCGTGTATCACGTATTGGGGGGAATTATTTCGCCCATGAATGGAGTAGGTCCTTCAGATCTCAAGATTGATTCCTTGGTAAATCGCGTAACCCAATCGCAGGGAGTCATCAAGGAAATTATTTTAGCGCTTAGCCCCACCATGGAAGGCGACACAACTGCTTTTTATATTAATCGCAGGCTAAAAGATTATCCGGTTAAAATTACAACGATTGCGCGCGGGGTTTCGGTAGGGGGCGATCTGGAATACACCGATGAGATTACATTAGGAAGAA
Source organism: Cyclobacteriaceae bacterium (assembly GCA_016787745.1). Taxonomy (GTDB): domain Bacteria; phylum Bacteroidota; class Bacteroidia; order Cytophagales; family Cyclobacteriaceae; genus ELB16-189. The sequence continues at coordinate 13,526 of JAEUUB010000181.1, read as the reverse complement.
GCATAACGGGTAGAACCTTATTCAGTTAAAGCGGTTTCTCCTTGCCAAAAGCCTTATTAATTTCTTTCTTTGGGGCGCTTTATAGAAACCTCTAATTCCTTATGAACCAACTATCTGATCGGATCAACGCTATTGAAGAATCGGCCACGCTTGCCATGGCAGCCAAAGCCCGCGAATTTAAAAGTCGCGGCATTGATGTTATCAACCTAAGTTTGGGCGAGCCGGATTTTAAAACCCCGCAGCACATTTGCGATGCTGCAAAGAAAGCGATCGATGATGGAAAGTATTTTTCATACCCTCCGGTAGCCGGCTATCCCGATTTGCGTGAAGCGATTGCCACCAAATATCAGAAAGAGAATAACGTTCCGTATAAAGCCGAAAACATTGTCGTGTCCAATGGAGCAAAACAATCGATTGCCAATGTGATGCTTGCATTACTTAATCGAGGCGATGAGGTGATTATTTTTTCTCCATTTTGGGTAAGTTATGATGCGCTGGTACGGTTAGCAGAAGCAACTCCCGTGTTGGTAAAGGGAACGTTGGATAACGATTTTAAAGTAACCGCAGCGCAGGTGGAGAAAGCGATCACTCCAAAAACCAAAGCGCTCATTTTCTCATCGCCATGCAATCCTACCGGCTCTGTATTTAGCAGAAAGGAATTGGAAGCGATTGCAGCCGTTGTTCTTAAACATCCCAATGTATTGGTGATTGCGGACGAAATTTATGAACACATTAATTTTGAGGGCGGTCAAACCAGCATGGCTTCGATACCGGGCATGTTTGAAAGAACGATCACAGTAAATGGGTTTGCAAAAGGTTTTGCCATGACCGGCTGGCGGGTGGGCTACATTGCAGCACCCAAATGGATAGCCGATGGAAGTAACAAAGTGCAAGGCCAGATTACATCTGCGAATTGTTCTATTTCACAACGGGGAGCACTGGCAGCTATAAGTGGAGATTTAAAACCTACACACGAGATGGTAGTTCAGTACCACAAGCGGAGAGATATCGTTTATAATTTGTTAAAAGAGATTCCTGGCATTAAAGCCAATTATCCGCAGGGTGCATTTTACTTTTTTCCGGATGTGAGTTATTACTACGGTAAATCGGATGGGGTTAGCACTATAAAGAATGGAGACGATTTTTGTCTGTATATGTTAGAGAAAGGTCATGTGTCTTTGGTTCCGGGCGGAGCTTTTGGTGAAGGGAATTGCGTACGATTATCGTATGCTGCTTCCGAGAAAGAATTAATCGAGGCAATGGCGAGAATGAAGAAAGCATTGGCATTACTGAAGTAACCATGAAGGAGCAGTCGCTCGAAAATATTTTTGAGTCCTTTAACAACCTCCGGGTTTTGATCATCGGAGATGTGATGCTGGACAGCTATATCTGGGGTGTGGTCGAGCGCATTTCTCCGGAAGCGCCCGTGCCCGTAATTAATGTTCAGAAGCGCGATGTGCGTTTGGGAGGTGCTGCCAACGTAGCGCTTAATATTCAGGCGTTGGGTGCGCAACCTGTTTTAGTGGCCCTTTGCGGGGAAGATGATGCAGGTAAAAAGTTATGCGCAATTCTCGATCGGCAAGGAATGTCGACTGAAGGGTTAGTGAGTTCTGGGGCAAGGCCCACCACTGTAAAAACACGGGTGATTGCCAGTGGGCAACACGTGGTAAGGGTGGATGAAGAATCTGATAAAATTGCTGGCGACTCGGAAGAACAACAACTTTTGGCTCGCATTGAAAAATTATTACCTACCTGCCAGGTGGTGATATTTGAAGATTACGACAAGGGGGTATTAAATGCCGGACTGATTGAAAAGACGGTAGCGTTGGCGCAAGCAAATAAAATCCCAACGGTGGTTGACCCTAAGAAAAGAAATTTCCTGGCCTATAATAAGGTGAGTCTGTTTAAGCCAAATCTGAAAGAGATGCGTGAAGGATTGAAAGTCGATTTGGAGTCAGGGAATCAAGAGCAATTAGTAGTAGCCATTGAAATGCTTAAGAAGAAGCTTGCCGTTGAGGGTGTTATGGCAACCTTATCCGAGCATGGTGTGTACATCGATTACAAGAATGAAAAAGTTAAAATTCCAGCACACCCCCGCGAAATAGCCGATGTATCTGGGGCGGGAGATACGGTGGTAAGTATTGCAGCCTTGTGTGTAGCCCTACATTTATCCCCTAAACAAATAGCCACTCTTTCAAATTTAGGCGGAGGCCTCGTTTGCCAGCATGTAGGGGTAGTGCCCATTGATAAAGACGAGTTTTTAAAAGAAGCCCGGAAGGTGGTTATTTGAAACCCCTTGCTTACGACATCACATTGGCCTTCTCATCGGCAAGAAATTCCAGAGGCAACCCTTCATCGGATTTTAAAACTTAAGATTGAACAGCCCGGTTGCATCTAAGACAAAGGCAATTGCAATTAATGCAACAGCTGAAATAAGGACTGGGAGAAAATTGCGAAATCTGAAATAGGAATTTTAAAGGGTTGCGATCATTGCCACCTGATTGCTGTTGATGTGGTTTACTTTAGAATTGAAATTGGTTACATCAAAACAATCTAACTCACCTGTCTATGAAAGTCTATTATATCACCCCATTAGAAAAGGCAAATTACTTGATTGGAATAGTCTTTGGCCTCACCGCGGCATATCATTTGTTGGGACTATTCATTCAGATTAATGATGCGTCACTTACACGCCACCTTGTGTTTGTTTTGATTGATGTCTTTTGCGCCTATGGATTCATTAACCGGCCTAATTTGTTTAATTTCTTTTTTGCCGCCTTTACGTTGCAGCAATATTATTCTCACGGTAGTCAATTGATAGCGGTCTGGATCACCAGCTATCAGATACATTGGATCAGCGTGCTGGCAATTTTTTGGATGACACTAGCCATGGCCAAACTGCTCGTTGATTACTTTAGTGTGGACTAGCATCAAAGCTTCATCGGAATTAAAAATCCTTAAACTGCTTGTCAAGCGCTCCGTGCTTTTCAAGATCGTCAATCACCTTGCGGTCTAAAGGGCTTTCTTTAATTACATTGTAATTGTCCCAAAACTCTTTGTTGTACGGTTGGTCCTGATACTGAAGTCCGTAATTCTTCATCTTTTCTGTTGTGGCAATTCTTTTTGTTGAATTGGGAGTTACCTCGTTGATTAAAAGAGACTGATTTAATTCTGTTTCAAATTTTAATTCTTTGGTTTTTATGTCGTACCAGTTCACCTTCGAGTCGACAGCAATGTAGTTGAGGTAATACTTTCCTTCAAAAGGCTTAAAGTCGATTACTCTTTTAAGGTATACAAATTTACTTTCAAGACCTCGCTTCTTCATTAGGGCTTCTTCCTGATTGCTTTCATATTCGGTATGCAGTATTGCGTAAGTTCCTTTCTCAACAAAAACAGTTAACGAATAATCATTTTTATGCGACACCACAAACACCTCGTGTCCGTTGTAATAGGAATCTCTTTCTCGTTCAAGGCTTTGAAAAAAGATTTGCTCCTCCGGAAAATGCCTGTACCGTACACTATTGTGAAGCAATAAATCCTCTAAAAGATTATCCTGATCAAAATAGGTAGTGAATTTACTGGAGTAGCCCATGCTTCTTCTAACCTCCAAAAGTGCCACCCGTTCATGCAGTTTAAATTTATTGCGCGGCTCCCGGTAGTCTTCATCGTAAATTTTAACAGCGGCTTCCAATAAGGAAATATAGGTGCCACCTACTTTCTTGATATCCCTGTAAAATCCATCTAACAGGTAGGGTGTCATCGGATAATTTTGTTCAATACGCGAAAGGGCAATCTGCAGAATTTCACCCCCGTTAAGCGAATCAGAAATCAATACTTCATTCAGAACAAAGGTTGATTTCTCCACCTCGATGATCAAGGGTTTAATTTCTAACAACGTCCAGACGGGGGCTTCAAACGTTTTATAACCCAGCATGTTAATAATCAATAAGTCGTTTTGAAATTCTCTGGAAATGTGAAAGTCAAACTCTCCTTGTAAATTGGTAATGGTACCGATCGATTTTCCCTTTATACCAATGGTAGCAAAGATCAACGCTTCTTTTGTCTCCTTGTCAATAGCCTTACCCGAAAGCGTAATTTTTTGAGCTATTCCGGGAAGGGTAGCCAAGAGAAAGAGAATAAGAAATAGATTCCTCGTGTAAAGCAATGCCTTGGCAGATTGATTGTTGCTCAAAGATAGTGTATTCAGAAATAACCCGATCAATCAGTCTAACGCTATAAACACCCATTAATCGCATTAACATTACATTAGTCGGCTTTGCCTTCTAATGTTTAATTTTATAGAATAATCTTTCAAGTTATGAAGTGGCTAGACGCTATACCCAGGATTTGGAAACGGGCCTATTTGCTCATTTGCCTCTGGTATGCCGTTAATTTTACTATAAGTGCGGTGTTGGAATGGAAACTTGTGAAGCCCGAATATTATGTGCTTTGGACTGCTTTGTTTCTTTTGGAGGCATTGTGCGTATTTATCTTACTTATTTTTATTTGGTCGCACTGGCTTTTTAAATTTAGTTATGCCTGGCAGGTGGCCGGGCATGTGTTGGGTATTATTATTTTCTTTCTTGTGATGGGAACGCTCTCCTATTATTTTACCGATTACCTCGAGGGCTTTGTTTACATGGATCACTGGAAAGAATACATGGTAGGCATGCTTGGAAGCTGGGATGCTTTACGAATCCACGATCAATATATCATCACGGTTGGCGTGTATTATGTGATTCGTTATTTCCAGGGATTGCAAAGTCAGGAGCAGGAGAAAAGCGAGCTGGCCATCCGCAATAAAGAGATGCAGATTTCTTTGCTTAAGTCGCAGATTAATCCACATTTTCTTTTTAACACGCTTAATTCGATCAGCACACTGGTTCATACCAGCAAAGAGCAGGCGCGCAAAGTAATCAGTCAGCTTTCGGATATCTTTCGGTATGCCTTAGACTCGCACAATGGAGAAATGGTGAAGTTGGTACATGAAATTGAATTCATTGAAAATTATGTTCGTATTCAGCAAGTGCGTTTTGGTGATCGGTTAAAGTTTCAAAAAGACATCGATCCCACATGTCTGGGAGTAAGTCTGCCTCCCATGATTTTACAGCCTCTGGTGGAAAACTCTGTTAAGTATGGCATTGCTCCCAAGGAGGATGGCGGAACAATTTTTCTCACCGTAAGACGTTCAGGATCTGTTATCTTTTTTGAAGTGAAAGATAACGGGCTTGGCTCTAAGGCAAAAAAAGTATTGGATGGAAGTTCGAGTGGTGTGGGAATGGCTAATACAGATTTACGATTAAAGAGTTACTTTGGTATCCAATCGCACTTACGAGTCCTCGCCACCGATTATGGCTATTCTGTAAGTTTTTTTATTGAAGACAAAAATGGAATTGTTGAACAAAAACAAGAACCCGTACTAGAAAACCAATTATTATGAATACTACCTGCCTGATTATTGATGATGAAAAATTAGCACGTGAACTACTTCGCGAGTTTTTAGAAACCTTTCCTCAAATAGAAATTATAGGCGAATCCAGCAAAGGAACAGAAGCTGTTGAACAGATCAATAAATTAAAACCCGATATGATCTTTCTGGATGTACAGATGCCGGGCATGAATGGTTTTGATGTGTTGGACGAAATTGAGCATGAACCGTACGTAATTTTCACTACGGCCTACGATCAATATGCGATTAAGGCTTTTGAAAGAAACGCAGTAGATTATCTTTTAAAGCCATTGGATCAGGAGCGATTTAAGTTGGCTGTAGACCGGGCTTTGAAGCGAAAGAAAATGGAAGAAGGGAACCTGGAAGAACTGTTGGGAAGTCTGCGAACTGTTACACCCAGATCTTCTTACGATTCGCATATTTTTGTTCAGAAGTCCGAGAAGCTCTTTAACCTTCCTGTAGAGGAAATTATTTATCTCGAGGCTTCCGGAGATTATACAGTTATCTCTACCAAAACCGATCAGTTTGTGAGCTCTTCGGGTATTGGGAAGTTAGAGGAGATTATGAATCCCGATACATTCATACGTGTACATCGGTCCACCATAGTGAATGTAAATTTTTTGAAAGAGATCGAGCGCCATTTCAATGGCGGTATGATTGTGAAGATGCAAAACGGAAAGAGCTTTCCCGTTAGTCGCACGTATGCCAAATTGATTCGTAAGAAGGTGGTATAATCGGATCCCTTTTTGCATTGGGTGTAATGCATCAGTCAGAAACAAAGTTTAATTTTATCTGAAATTATTTTGAGTCTGACATGAAATTCCGCTATAATGACAAGTGGCTTCGCATCATAGGCTATCCCTTATTGGGTTTTGTTGTACGCCATTTTGGTGAATATGAATCCATAGGCACTTTAATGAAACAGCCGCTCTACTATGGCGATCTTGCCTGGAATACCTTGTTGGTGGCTTTGTCGTGGGAGGCAAACAGGCGATTGATTATTTATCTGGATGCGCATTATTCCTGGATTAATAATAGATTTCAACGATTTGTCACACAAGCTTTCGCTTCGCTGATTATTACGGTGCCTATTGTGGCTGCCATGATTTATTTATGGAACGAAATTTTGATCGAACGCCCCAACAATTTTAACACCGGCTATCTGCTGGTTTATGACTTTCCGTTAACCATTGTGTTTACACTTTTGGTGCATATGATTTATACAGGTATGTATTTTCATAAATATTATTCCCAAACTATAGAAGGCTTACATAATCGGGTGCGCGAATTGGAAACTTCCGTGGCGGGGGTAAAGAGTTCTTCAGACCTCATAAAATCTTCTGGCTATCGCGATCTGCTGATTGTAAATTATGGAACTTCTTCCGTTCCTGTTCAAACCAACGACATTGCCTATATCTATAAGCAAAACGAGATCAGTTTTATAAAAACGAGTGACGGCAAGGAATACACTTCTTCGGGGTCCTTAGAGGCGCTCGAAGATCTGCTTGATCCGGAAACATTTTTTCGACTTAACCGCCAAATGATTGGCCACGTCAAGGCCATCAAACAATTTAAATCAGACACAACAGGAAAATTGGTTTTAGAAATGATGCCGGTTTTTTCTGAAGAAGTAACCGTAAGTAAGAAAAAGGCAGCCGAATTTAAAACCTGGATTGGACGAAAAATTTGAAAGCCTGACCTATTATTCGAAACAGGTCAGGTTTTTTTATTTTATGATTTGATCTAACCAGCTTTTGTCCGATCCGTTTCCATTATTTTTATAGAGAACGGAGATGGCACCGTTATTTTCATAGTAAAGCACGTTAGCCTCAATACCCACCAGCGCACCATTGTGGCCGTAGGCAATTCCAGCACCTGTTCTCCAGATCTCTAACCCAAGGCCATACTCACAGTAGGGGGTATTGCAGGTTGGAAGCTGAATTCTCTTCATTTCTTCAAGAGCGCTCTCTGAAATTAATTTTCCACTAAATAATCCATTCATAAAGGTATACAAGTCTTCCGCGGTGCTTATCAGCCCACCATCCGCTTCACCGTCTCCCTCGGCTTTATCCCACAAGGTTACGTCCATTAAAATTCCATTGCTATAGAGATCGGCATAGCCGCGAGTCACATTGTGGTCATCTCGTTTTTCCAGGTAGGTATGGTTAAGTTGCAAGGGAGTAAAAATCAATTCATCCATTAATGCTTGCAGCGATTTGCCTGAAATTTTTTCTGCAATAATCCCTAATAGCCAGTAATTGGTATTGCTATATGCATAGTTGGTGCCCGGGGTAAAGTTCAGTTTTTTTCCGTATACATTCGTTTCAAGAATTTCAGAGAGGGATGCGGTGTACATGCCAGTAGGGTTGTTTATAATGTCGGCCTGATAGCGCAAACTTTCATTGGGAGGATCTATAATACCACTTAAGTGGGCAAGTAAATGACGAACGGTGATTTGCTCGGTCATAGGAATCTTTCCATTTACTTCTGGGAGAAGGTCAGCTAATTTATCCTCAAGCGAAAGCTTACCTTGATCAACCAAAATTAAAACAGTTGTGGCAGTGAACATTTTGGTAACACTACCAGTGCGAATGAGACTGTTGGTATGAATGCTGGTACCATGCTCGAGGTTTGCTTTCCCCGAGTTTCCTATCCAAAGATCTTCGGATGGTTTATAAACCAAAAGGATGCTTCCGGGCGAACTTGTAGCCTTTCTGTAATCATCCAGGGCTTTTTGATATTCCTGATTTTTTGGGTGACTGCCGTAGTTGATGTTTTCACTTACATCCGGCATGGGTACAACTATTTCATTAGCGCAGGCCAATAAAAGGAAAATGTATGCTGAGAAAATGATTTTTGATTTCATGGAGGTTATTTTAGGTTAAATCTTGTTCCAAGGTGAAGCGCTTTGTGAGGTAGGGCCGGGAGTCCGTTAAACCCAAAGGGAGTTTCGCCAAACATTTCATAACGACTAAAAATGGATACACTTTCAAACTGATACCCAGCACCCAACCCCAGGGTGGGCATTATCCGACCAAATGTATTGCTGATTCTTTCGTAGTCGGTTCCTTTTAATTCATAGCGTGGCAAGGCGGAATCAATCAATAGATAACCAACACCCAGGGTACCATCCACAAACACATTATTGAAAAACTTACGGTAACCGAATTCTGAACTTACATACAAGCCACTTTGAAAATCTTTGTGATAATAATAACCCAGATTAATGGTTTGCATGAATTGCCGGTTTTCATTTTTTGAATAATACAATTCGGTGCCGATTCGAATCCCCAGATTTGGATTCTTAAAGATGTTGTGGAAGTTTGGCAGACTTACCGATTCGGAAAAAAGAGTTATGGTAAGTGGGAAACCTCCATTTCTTGAGGCAGAATCCTGCCCAAAAACAAGCGTGCCTGCCAGCAGGAACGTAGCTAATAATAGACTTTTCATATGTTAATAATTTTTTTTAATGGTCATATGGAATGGCTTGCAGTAATCATCCTGTTGGGGCCAGTGCGTATTAATGGCCATTTCATATGTTTTATTTTCTGTCAAAAATAACGGCTATCTATGGGGAAGGATGGGTGTGAATCGGCCGAAAAGCCCTTTAAATGGCGGCATAGAAGACTTTTTACCCGTGAAGGGGCTGAAATTTTGACTGAAGGAATTACTGGAGAATGAGCGCTAGAGCTTTTTCTCTAACACGGCAAACTCCAATTTCATTTTAGGTTGACCAAAACGAGGGTCGGTAAAGGCAAAAGGCTTGCGGTCTCCGGTTAGTTGGTAGCCGTGGCGTATGTACCAATCGATGAGTTCTTTTCGTACGGAAAGCACCGTCATAAAAATGGAACGGCAATTTTGTTTTTTGGCTTCTGTTTCAGCGGCCGTTAGTAGCTTTTTACCAATGCCTTTGCCCTGGAGGTTTGGTCTCACGGTTAACATGCCCAGGTAAAGCTTTCCTTTTTCGTTCCGCAATTCCACACATCCCAAAATTTCATTGCCTTCCGTGTACTTTAACAATGTGGTGTCTGGATTTTGAATCAGAGCAATAATCGCCTGGGCATCTGTGCGGGTTCCATCCAAAAGGTCGGCTTCGGTGGTCCAGCCTTGCCGCGAGGAATCGCCCCGGTATGCGGAGTTAACCAGTCTGTCCAGCTCTGGAGCATCTTCAAGGGTGGCGAGCGTAATCATTGTTTAATTTTTTGGCTTCCCCATTAATTTGTCAAGTTCGGGTACAGTAAAAGTTTCAAAAACCGAAGGCTGTTTCATCATATCTTCAATTTCTTTAACGGTGCGGGGAGCAATCTTAGAAAGATGTTCATACCCGTCTTTTGTAATCAGGTAATCATCTTCTATTCGTACCGCAATGCCCCACCATTTTTTATCGCAGGCCGCATTGTCAGGAATATAAATTCCCGGCTCTATGGTTACCGTGTTATATTCTTCCAATACCGGACCCCCGCGATCGTGAACGTCTAAACCAATATGATGGCAAACACCATGAGGAAAGTAAAGATGTTTTTCGTTGGGTTTTATAATACCCAATTGTAAAAGACCTCTGTTTATAACCGCGCGACACGTATCCGTTAGCGCCTGGCGAAGTGTGCCTGGCCTGGCAATTTTCATAGCTTCTTCCTGCGCGAAAAGAACCAATTCATAAATCAATTTTTGTTCAGGCGAAAATTTTCCGTTTACCGGAATAGTGCGGGTTATGTCAGCGCTATATCCATGAAACTCTGCACCCAGATCCATCAGGATTAATTCCTTCGAAGAAACACTGGGCTTATAGTTATCAATGTAATGTAAAATGCAACCATTGTGGCCAGCCCCCACAATGGAAGGGTACCCTAAATCTTCGGCCTGGTATTTTTTATAAATAAACTCGTGTATTCCCTGAATCTCGCGTTCCGACATGCCCGGCTTAATGGCCTTCATCACCTCTACCTGCCCTAAACACGATATGGCCACCGCCTTCCGGATCAGTTCAATTTCCGCTTTTGTTTTTATGCCTCTGAGTTTTGCCATCTGATCGGCAAGACTCTTCATATCCAGGTTGTTTTTTACGGGTTCAACAGCCAGAGAGGGAGCATTCTTTTCGGCATACTTGACCTTTGCTTTAAATTGGATAATTAAATCGTATAAGTCGGAAGAGTCTTTTGGATTATCGCGCACATCATTCTGAAAATCGAAAAACAGAATCTTGTCAAACTTTGAGAAGTCGACATTGTACCGTTTAAATTCACTGTTGTTAAAAGTTTGTTGAAACCCCAACACATCTTTCGTTCCTTGTTCTCCCAGCCTGCGGCCAGTCCACATTTCACGCTGCGCGTTGCGGGGTTGAACAAATAAAATTTCGTTATAGCGGGTGGCGTTGGCCGCAAGTTGTGATTCTTTAAACACAAAGAGTATTGCGTCCGGTTCTTTGTATCCGGTAAGGTAATAGAAGTCCGGATCCTGATGATAAACATAGTCGACATCGTTGGCACGGTTGCGCACAGCGTTGGCAAAAAAAACAGCCACGGAGTTAGCGGGCAAATTGGCTCTTAGCTTTGCCCGTCTTTCTTTATGAAAATCTTTGGAAAGAAAATCGTTGGGCAGGTCGGCTTCCTGGGCAAGTAAAGAAAGAGAACTGAAAAAGAACAAGAGAGAAAATGAAAGGCGCATAAAATGGAATTAGACGTACGCCCTAAATATATGGGTACGCCTAATAAGTTAAAAGCGCATCCTGCCTTTCGGAAGTGCTAAAAACACTTAAATCCTATTTATGAAGCATCCCGATGGCTTTCTCCAAGGCGCTCCTTAGCTGTAAGGACTCGATAATGACAGCCGAGCAAAAAGTTTGTCTAAATAGTTATAACTTTATTTTATCTAAAATATGTTTATGTATAAGTATCTATGTCTTCCCTTGTGTTTTTGTATTGTTGTTTCATGTTCACAGCGCGAATCCGAACCCCGCGCCTGGCAAAGCATTGAACAAAGTCTACAAACCCAATTAATTACTGTAGCCGATGGTGGACTAATAGAATTGCCGGAAGGGAATTTCATGTTTACCAAAAGTCTGGCAATGGACGGTAAATCAAACATTACCATTAAAGGCAAAGGCGCAGATAAAACGATTCTTTCTTTTAAAAATCAAACCGAGGGTGCACAAGGGCTGCTGATCACCAACGGAAGCAATATTACCCTGGAAGATTTTTCGATAGAAGATGCAAAGGGGGATAATCTAAAAGTAAGTGAGGTGAAGGGAATTACTCTCAGAAGAATTCATTCCGTGTGGTCCGATGGGCCTAAGACCGAAAACGGAGCCTATGCGCTTTACCCTGTATTATGTAAAAACGTACTTATTGAGGAGTGTGTAGCCATGGGATCTTCGGATGCGGGAATCTATGTGGGTCAATCCGACTCAGTTATTATCAGAAAGAGCAAAGCCTACTGGAATGTGGCCGGCATTGAAAGTGAAAACTCCCGTTGGGTGGAGATTTATGAAAACGAAGCGTATGAAAATACAGGCGGTATTCTTGTATTTGATTTACCCGGGCTAACTCAATACGGACACACAACTAAAGTTTACAATAATCATATCCATGATAACAACCACAAAAATTTTGCTGCCAATGGAAATATTGTTGCAAGCATTCCACCGGGTACGGGGGTAATGATACTGGCCACCCACGGCCTTGAGATGACATCCAATAAAATAATTGATAACAAAACTATTGGGGTGGGTATTATCAGTTATGATTTGGTGGCCGCCATTAATGAAGGAGAAGTGGAACAAGAGAGTTCGATAGGTGGGGTACAAACTGTTAACAATAATTATAAAACAGATTCACTTTATAATCCATATCCCTATCAGATCTACATTCACAAAAATACGTTTGATAACAGCCATTGGTTTCCCGACACCGGTAACGATATAGGCAAACTATTTCTTGCCACTTCTTTTTTGAATCCACCGGATATTGCCTACGATGGAATTCCAAACCCTCAGCGGACCAATCCTGATTTATGTATTCAGGAAGGCGATGACATTATTCTTCTCAACTTAGACGCAGCCAATGATTTTAAAAATCTTACCAAGGGACCAGGACAATTTAATTGTGAGGGGAAGCAGATTTAGTGGAATGAAGTCGGTACTTTATTTCTTCCTGGGCCTGTTAATTTTCAATCAGGCTTGCGAGAATAAGAAGCCAGAAATTGTTGTGTTGCCCGAAGAAGAGGTATCTATAGATTTATCCGCTCTGGGCAATGAGAAGCTTTCTGAATATGGATTCTTTACAGGGGAATTAAAAAATCTGGAACCGGCTGAAGGAGTTGTGGCCTATTCGCTTAATGCGGCTCTGTTTACCGATTATGCATGGAAACAACGGTTTGTCAAAATCCCTGAAGGACAACCTGTACCATATAACGCAAGCGATGTGTTTGATTTTCCGTCTGGCACAGTATTGATAAAAAATTTTTATTATCCCGCAGATTTTAGAAAGCCTAATGATAACATTCGCCTGCTGGAAACGCGACTTTTAATTAATGAAGCGGGCGTTTGGAAAGCCTTGCCCTATCTTTGGAATGATGAACAAACGGAAGCTTACTTGTATGTAGCAGGTAAAAACCTGGATGTCACCTGGACAAACGTGGACGGGTTGTTGCAAACAGTGAAGTATTCGGTTCCGAATATGAATCAATGCAAAGGATGCCATTTGCGTGGCGACAAGGTAATGCCGATTGGGCCCTCGGCTCGTCAGTTGAATGGAGATTATTTATATCAGCATGGCAATCAAAATCAATTGCTTTACTGGCACCAACAAAGATTACTAAGTGGCCTTCCACCATTGCCTCAGATCTCCAAGCTGGCTGCCTACGAGGATCAGACCGTGTCTATCAATGAAAGAGCCCGCGCCTGGCTCGAAATAAATTGTGCACATTGCCATCGGCAAGATGGTCCGGCTAAAAACAGCGGATTACATTTATTAGCTGATGAAAAAAATTTATCCAGACTGGGGGTAGGTAAGGCTCCGGTGGCTGCTGGAAAAGGATCGGGGGGATTGCTTTATGATATTGTGCCCGGCAAACCGGAAGA
>JAEUUB010000180.1 GCA_016787745.1 Cyclobacteriaceae bacterium | reverse complement strand
GCTTTCTTTGCTTTCTTAGCAACTTTCTTCTTAGCTGCTTTCTTAGCAACTTTCTTTTTAGCGGCTTTCTTTGCTTTTTTTGCCATAGCATTTATTTGTTTAAGTGAAACATGGGATAAATGTAAGTGATAGCATCATTACTTGCAAATTTTATGGCAAAAGAGTTATTGGAGATCAATCGGCTGACATATGAAAACGAAATGTGAATTCGATTTTATAAAATTGATAGCTTGTGATTTTTATCGATCATGAATAGAAAAATTTCTATCACTTAATCTCATTACGAGAAATATCTATCGACTATGAATTGAGAATGTGCACCTGTTAGCTTCATGAAAGAGGATAATTCATCGAATTGTTTTCTTTATATTTGATTATAATGACGAAGAGAAACATCATTCAATCAGCATTAGCGATAATAATTTTTTCAAGTTTTTTCTTTCAATGCACTCCCCGAAACAAGAGAGACTCTATCATCTATTCCTGGGTAACGACTCCTGATCAGTCACAGTTACTTGCACCAGGTCCTGATTTGATTTTTGGCAGTGAGAATGCTTCGGGGCCAGCAATTACTATTGACAGCACAACCGCATACCAAACGATGGATGGTTTTGGTTATACCTTAACAGGCGGCAGTGCCATGCTTTTGTCGACAAAACTCAACGATAAAGAACGATCAGATTTATTGCTGGAGCTTTTTTTGAATAACGAAACAGGAATTGGCGTTAGTTACCTGCGTGTGAGTTTAGGAAGTTCTGATCTTGATGAATTTGTTTTCTCGTATAACGATTTGCCAAATGGAGAAACGGATCCCCTGCTAACCAGGTTCAATCTGTCGTATGACACGCTTTATCTCATCCCAATCTTGAAGGAAATAATCGCGATTAATCCTTCGATTAAAATTTTGAGTAGTCCCTGGTCTCCACCGGTTTGGATGAAAACAAACTTGCACGCGAAAGGTGGCGGTTTGAATACCAACTTCTATGCTTCCTATGCGAACTACTTTGTAAAATATCTGCAGGCAATGGCTGTTGAAGGAATCACGATTGATGCCATAACCATCCAGAATGAACCTGAAAATCCAAATAATACTCCAAGCCTGGTAATGACGGCCGCAGCACAAGGGGACTTTATAAAAAATCATTTAGGTCCGGCCTTGCGGCAAGCAAATCTTAAGACAAAGATTATTTTGTTCGATCACAATTGCGATCATCCGGAATATCCTATTTCAATACTCAATGATCCGGACACAAGACAATTTGTAGACGGAACGGCCTTTCATATGTATTTGGGCGAAATCGATGCGCTTAACACGGTACGTCAAGCCCACCCAGACAAGAACGTTTACTTTACAGAACAATGGACTTCGGGCAAGGGTGAGTTTGGCGGTGATTTGCGCTGGCACGTTAAGAATCTTATAGTTGGAGCTACCCGAAACTGGAGCCGCACGGTGTTAGAGTGGAACCTGGCTGCCGATGAAAATTTTGAACCTCATACCGGTAGTGGCGGATGTGATTTATGTCAGGGAGCTTTAACCGTTGGCGAATCGGTACATCGAAACGTTTCCTACTACATTATCGCGCACGCCTCTAAATTTGTACCGGCAGGTTCGGTACGAATTGCTTCAAACCTTACCGATAACCTGTATAATGTGGCGTTTCTTACCCCTTCCGGCAAAAAAGTATTAATAGTTATAAATGATAATGACGAGCCAAAGTCCTTCTCTATTATATATAA
>JAEUUB010000166.1 GCA_016787745.1 Cyclobacteriaceae bacterium | reverse complement strand
TGCCAATCCAAAAGCACTGTTGCTGGATGTGCGTACGTCTGGAGAATTTGATGCAACCAATACTGAGATTATGAGTTTTGGGCATTTTAAAAATGCAATTAATATAAATGTTAACGAGTTGGAAAGTCGCCTTGATGAGTTATCCAAGTACAAGCAAAGTGAAGTTTTGGTTTATTGCAGCCATAGCCATCGAAGCCCACGGGCAAGTTATTTGTTAAGCATACATGGATTTAAGGACGTAAAGAATATGGTGGGTGGTGTTTCGACTTTAATCACTCAATCCAGTAATGATTGTTTGAAGAAGACCTATGTTCCACATGCACATTAATATAGTATCATGAAGAAAAATCTTCTTTTCCTGTTGTTGCTTTCTGCCGGAAGACTTGTTGCACAAACTGGCGTTGAAACCTATCCGGTAGATCCGGCTTCGATAGAGCAAGCCGGGGTACCCAAAGGGGAAATTCTGAAATTTGTTTTTGAGAACTCTAAAATATTTCCGGGCACTTCACGTGAGATTAGCATCTATGTGCCTGCGCAGTACAAGGAAACCAAGCCGGCCTGTGTGTATGTAAATCAGGATGGCATACAATGGAAAGCTCCCGTTGTTTTTGATAACCTGATTGCCAAAAATGAAATGCCCATTACCATTGGAGTATTTATTACGCCCGGTAAAGTGTTAAGTCAAAATACTGACGGTGCGCTGGATCGGTTTAACCGAAGTTTTGAATACGATGGTTTAGGCGATAATTATGCGAGATTTTTACTGGAAGAGGTTTTTCCTTTTGTGGAAACAAAAAAAACGACCGATGGTCGTGCTATCAGGTTGTCTAAGAATGGAAATGATAGGGCGATTGGTGGTTCAAGCAGCGGGGCAGTATGTGCTTTCACCGTGGCTTGGGAACGCCCTGAAGAATTTTCGCGGGTGTTTAGCGCCATTGGCACTTATGTGGGTTTGCGAGGGGCCGATCGCTATGATATGCTGATTAGAAAGTACGAACCTAAACCAATTCGGATTTTTTTACAGGATGGTTCGAACGACTTGAATATTTATGCCGGGGATTGGTGGAAGGCTAATGAGACCATGGAGCGGGCGTTGATTTTTGCCGGCTATGATGTAGCGCATGCCTGGGGAGAGGGCGCACACAATGGACAGCATGGCACCGCAGTTTTTCCAGAAGCCATGCGATGGTTGTGGCGTGATTATCCAAAGCCTGTAACCATCGGTAAAACCAAAAATCCTTTTCTTAACGACATCTTGTTTGAGAATGAGGGATGGGAGTTGGTAGGCGAAAATTATGGTTTTACGGAAGGAACAGCCGTTAACGCAAAAGGAGAAGTGTTCTTTCAGGACATTCCTAATTCAAAGACCTACAAGATTGATGTGAATGGTAAGTTGGAATTGCACCTAGCCGATTCAAAGAATGCGAGCGGTACAACCTTTTCGGCAACAAACGAAATGCTGACAGCCGCAGGTGTGTGGTCGCAACATCCCATCCATCAAGTGCATCGGTATAAATCATCAAAAGAATATGAAGTACTCGCCACTGAAACACCGGGGAATGACCTTGTTATCAGTTTTAAAGGGAATGTGTACGTTACGTCACCGGATGGGAGAGAGGGATCCAGTAAATTGTTTTTGATAAAACCAACAGGCGAGCGAAGTGTGGTGGATGAGGGTCTTAAATTTGCTAATGGAGTTTGTCTGTCTCCTGATCAGACGCAGCTCTATGTTACCGAGTCGACCTCCCATTGGGTTTGGGTTTATCAGATTCAGGCCGATGGTACATTGGCAAACAAACAACGGTATGGATGGTTGCATGTGCGGGATCAGGACGAAAACGCCTGGAGTGATGGCTTGAAATGTGACCGTGAAGGAAGAATTTATGTTACCAGCCTCAGCGGTATTCAGGTGATGGATCAGTTAGGGAGAGTGAATGCCATCATCCCGGTTCCTAAAACCAAAGGTCAGGTTTCCAATCTTTGTTTTGGTGGTCCTGACTTTGATGTTCTCTACATCAGTTGTCACGATAAGGTATACAAAAGAAAAGTGAAGGTGAAGGGCGCTAACAATTTCGAGAAGCCAATTAAACCCAGTAATCCAAGACTTTAGGCTATCGGCAATGATCCGTTTACGGTCGCATAATCTTATCATAACAAAAAATTACTAGGTTTGAAAAAATAAAAAATTATGAGAACCAGTTTTTTCCTTTTGTTCTTCCTTGCTGCTGTTGCTGTATTTGCGCAGGAGTCACACAGTCATCGGCTTGGTCGGGTAATTCAGTTTCCTGATATCCCCGGTTATAAAACTGTAAAGTGCGATTTTCATATTCATACTGTATTTTCAGATGGTAGCGTATGGCCCGATATTCGGGTGCAAGAGGCCTTGATGGACGGACTGGATGCTATTTCGTTAACTGAGCATCTAGAGTATCAACCTCATCGGGCAGATATTCCCCATCCTGATCGCAATCGGTCGTATCAAATAGCGCTGGAAGAAGCGAAAGATCACAACTTACTTGTTGTTCGTGGTTCAGAAATTACACGAGATATGCCTCCGGGGCATAACAACGCCATATTTATTAACGATGCTAATAAACTGTTAATAAGTGATTCTATAAATGTTTTTAAAGAAGCAAAAAGACAGAACGCATTTACGTTTTGGAATCATCCTAACTGGACAGCTCAACGAACCGATGGCATTGCCACGCTAACGCCCATGCATAAATATTTGATAAAGGAGAAACTTCTGGATGGCATTGAAGTGGTCAATGATCAAACATATTCGGACGAAGCCCTGCAGATTGCTCTGGATAATAATCTGACCATTATGGGAACCAGCGATATTCATGGTTTAATCGACTGGGATTTTGTGGGTTCACAAGCTCAGCATAGACCCATTACGTTGGTATTCGCGAAGGAAAAAACCGAGGCGGGGATTAAAGATGCGCTGATGAACAGACGCACGCTGGCGTTTTATAAAAATCTGCTAATTGGTCGCAATGATTTTCTGATTCCTTTGATTCAAGAATCGTTGGTGATCAAGAGGGCTTCGTACATAGGTAAATCCAATGTGCTTGAAGTGGTTATTGAAAACAAAAGCAATGCTGAATTTACCTTGCGAAACAGATCGACCTATACCCTGCATACAAGTCATGATATAATTACCATCAGACCGGGGACAGAGAATACGTTGCAGATAAAAACGAAAGACCGACTTCAGTCCGCTAAACTTACATTTGAAATTTTAAATGCGGTAAACGCTCCGGCCGCTCACCCCCAGGTAAGTTGGCAAGTGCATGTTAACTAACACTACTTTTTACCGATAGCCAGTATACCTGAATTGTTGCCTGTCATTTGCCAACCACTCAGGGATACCGGGATGCAACCTATGGCATTAAGCTGATCGAAAAAATCCTTCAGTTTGAATTCTTCGTTTCTTGATTCTTTCATTTTAGCGTAATCGGCCATCACCACTTCCAATAGATATTTTCCGGTAATGTAGCTGCTTCCATAGCCGGGTTGACGCAGATAGAGATGTTGTTCAAATAGCAACAATTCCTTTTCCGTTTTCATCCAACCCCGCGGTGTATATTCAGAATGGATTTTTCCGGCTTCTTCCATTGTGAGTTCATTGGCATGGGCATACAACGAACCTAACCCACGGGCCGCCCGCTGGGCAATCATAATGTAAACAATCTCTCTTACCCGTGGATCGTCTTTGTATAAGCCGGCCTGCATAAACATTTCTTCCACGGCCGTAGCAGTACCTTCATTTCTCGAATCGAAAATATTATAGAGCAAGGGCTCCCTTCTGATCTCACTGGGGTGTGGTTCGTTATCCATACGTGCCAATTCAAACCAATGGTAGAAGTGCGAATACAACGGCCTCGGGTCATAATGCATTCCAATTAAAAAAAAATTTCTTTTCTCGGCAGGAACAAACCTTCCGAGGTGTTCGCGTAAAGCAGGCTCGAAATAATCTTTCACGGTAAGTATCTCATCATTCTCTAAGAAGGTTAAAAAGCTTTTGGCGGATCGCTCGGCCAGGGTATTAAATTCTTCAGGCGTGCTTGCTGCTTTCAACTCAGGTAATTTCCGGTTATTATGTTCTTCTAATTTGAGAGCGGACCATGCGCGGGTTAATTCCCGTTTCAAGAGCATCACTTCGTCTTCCCAGGTAAGGGGCACTAAATGTACATTTTGTAAATACCAGGTATAGTTTTCTTTACCTATGCCCGAAGGGCCGGTCTTTGAACCTGATTCGGCTTCCAGCCAGGTGGCCAGTTCGTTCGTTGAGGTAATCGCGCTGTTGATGGAGGCAACCAATCCGGCTTGTCCGGATACACCTGGCATTTCCAGAAGTGCCCGCAAGTCCGCACTTTGCGTTTTAATATCACGGATTCCTGCTATCCACAATTCTTTTGCATTTCCTGTTAAGTTTAGCCGGGCCTGTTCGTTTAATGGAACGATAGTGTTTAACTCACCGATCAATTTCATTTCACTCTCTGTATTGAGTGGAAATTGATAGGTCCACAAATCGATAATGCCATGATGCGTAGAGCCTTCGTGTGCAGGAACATCGCTGCGTTCCATCCAGATTGTTTTGTAGTAGGCAGGATCTCGTTCCCACGGTTTAAGTATGCGGTAGTTAAAATCCCACCCATTCATTTCGGCCCATACAATATGCCAGTCTACGCGTTGTTCAACAGGCCAGTTGGCCGTGTCGATGGACAATAGTCTTTCTTGCAATTCTTTAAACTCAGGCAACCGCCTTTCAAAAGTGGCTGCCGTGTAGTCAGGCGCTCCATCCCGCTTAGGAGGATTTTCAAATGTTCGCCATTCTTTGAAAAGAGATACCAGACTTGGATAGTCAGAAACAACCACAGCGGGTTGTTGTTTGTTTTCGGGTGTGCAGGCAGTTATTGCAAGGGAGGCACATAAAACAAAAATGGATGATTTGCGCATAGTGTTTAAATAGGATGAAAGCGAAGGTAGAGGATTTTTATTTTTTTTATTGCCCGCTCATCAAGTAAAGAGCGGGTAATAATTACCCCGAACGATTTTTTTTTTGGTCATTTCATTTTCAGCACAAGCGAAGGATTAACCGGATAGCGACCAAATGATTTTCCATACACCGCAATGCCGCCTTTGCCATTTGTTTCAAGTCTAAGCTGAAGCGAACCTTTTTCTGTCGCACTTTTAAGATGGGCTTTGGAAACAGGTACTTTTACCAGATAGCCATAGGAACCGGCCTCACGTAATTTTTTATCCTTCAATTGGTGATGCCACGATAACACACCCCGATGATCGGCTGGGTCGTCTTTAAGTGTTGTTGTTAAAGCGGTCTCGCCATTTACACGGATCGCAATTTTAGAGGGGAAGAGCGTTTCGTCTGTCATGGGGTAGGCGTTAGGGTTGCCACTGGGCGAGGCTTTGCCCCCCAACATAAAGTCTACATCTGTTTTTTCTTTTTCGTCATAATCTTTTACAAATAATTCCTTGGCGGAAAGTTCCAGAAGAACATACGCCTCTTTAACTGCGTTGAGATTTGTTGATTTATCAACCGGAATAGAATATTCAAAAAAACCCTCGCCAGCGCCATTTACTTTCAAACCGTCCAACACATTCCATTGTTTTAAACTCCAGGTTGCCTTACTGAAATTATCTGGGGCAACAGAAAATATTTTTGTTTTCGGGAGTGCATTTTCAGAGATTATTTCAAAGTGTACGAAGTTGTGATGCAACACGGTGCCTTTTAAGTCTTCCAGTTTGAGAGTGAGAATGGCAAGGCCAGCCGTGGCCGGCATTTCAATCGCCATTGATTCAAGCTCTTTTTGCAAATAGGGTTGGTAGTCGATAAGTTTTGTACCCGTGCTGACTACGGCCGTTTCGCCAATTTCGTTGGTATGCGCTACTTGAAAAGATAGGCGAAGTTGTTTTCCATAATCTACAGTTGTCATAGAAGAAAGATATAGTGGCACTGATATTTTCTCTCCACTTTTTACGGTATTGCAGATTTCATTGCCTGTGGAAAGATATACAACGGCATGAAAGTCATTTAAGGTCATGCCGGGCATTAACTCTTCAAGACCTGTAAACTTATTGGTACGGTCGAAGCGCCAATACCCATTCCATTCGTTTATCACATCGTGGTGTTCGGTATAAAGCCAGCCCGCTATTTCCGGATATTTTCTAAAGGTATTTATCATGCGATGATAGTCCCAGCTATAGTCTACATCTCCGGTGCTGCCCTCATACCCCCACACATTACCACACTCTGAATTAATTTTTGGTTGTTTTCCTTGTTTAAATCCAGGCTCGAATTGAAACGTACTTCCTTCAAAAGATTTGTCCGTAAGATCTTTGAGGTGGTTTTCCCATTCCCAACCTGGAAGATAATCATGAAAGGAATTAAGATCTGTGGTGGTATGGCCTGCTCCGCAACAAATAGAATTATCTTCCACCAATCGTGTTGGGTCCAGAGATTTGGCCAGGTAATACATGGAAGAAACCCACATGTGTGTTTCGGGAAGATAGTGAGCCTGTTGTTTTCCGTTCTCTTCCCAATGGGTTCGCAGCCCCCACGTTTCATTGAACAAAATCCAAGAGAAGATGGAAGGATGATTGAAGTCGCGCTTTACCATATCACGAAAAGTATTTTCGGCTTCCTGTTGCATCTTTGCTTCCGGGTCGCCCCAACTGTTGGGCAAATCCGCCATCACCAAAACCCCGAGTTTATCGGCCCAATAAAGTTTGCGTGGTATCTCTGATTTAATATGGGGACGAATGCCATTTAACCCGATGGACTTTGCGAGCTCTACTTCTTTTTTCATAAATACATCCGAAGGAAAAGTATAAAAACCTTCCGGATGGTACGATTGATCCAGCGTTAGTTGCAGATATACAGGCTTATCGTTAATAGCGACATACGGAAATTCTGTTCCTGGCAGATTGACAACGGACACCTTGCGCATCCCGAAATACGTTTTTACAACATCCTCCCCAAGGGTAACTTCTGCTTCATAGAGATAGGGATCATCCAAAGACCAGAGATGTGGTTTAGGTATGCTTATCGCAAAGACATATTTATCTTTTCCTTTCGGGATGGTGACTTCTTTTTTAATTGGGGCTACTTCCGTTTTTACAGAAACCGTAACCTTGATTTCCGTTTTCATTTCGGTGGGTAAGTACGCGGTTACCTTCACCTGCTGATTGTCGATATCGGGGGCAAAGTGAATTGCATCTACGTAATCCTTTCCGCGGGCCTCAACATACACGGTTTGCCAGATACCGCGGGCATTGCCATAGCCTTGTTTTCCATAGAGCGTAAAATCCCTACGCTTATCATCCACCCGCACGACTAGCGTTTGCGATTTTCCATAGGTAAGGTGTTCCGTTAACTCAAAGGAAAAAGGGGTATATCCACCCTGGTGAGTTCCTACTAATTTTCCATCCAACCATACGGTTGTTTCCCAATCGGAAGCACCAATAGTTAGAAATGTTCTTTTATTTTTCCACGAGGTATCCAGGGTTATATTTCGCTTATACCAGGCTATGTCCGCTTTGTCTTTTACTCCAGAGAGTTTGGAGCCCCAGGGAAAGGGTACCGTGATTTTGTGGGTAAAGGCAATATTACCTTCACTCCATTTTTTTGTAAGACCCTGATCGAGCGAATCAAATTCAAATTGCCAGACTCCGTTTAAGTTCATCCATTGGGTTCGTTCAAAATCGGGCCGTGGATGTTCCGGTAGAGGAATAGTTTGAGCAATGCTTCCTGCTGAGACAAAGAGTGTGAAAATGAGATACTTTAGTTTTTTCATGAGGAATGATTAAACTCTTTTTTGATTCTAAGTTCAAAAATATCATTTCGTGCATAATGGCCAATCGGATCAAAATCCATCTTTGCCTTTATTATTTCGCGATGATCAATCTCTGCGGTAAGGATTCCTTCCTTATCATACAACGGACCTGCAAGTTGCTTCCCCAGCGGAGAAATAATGCAACTGCCTCCACTGCTTGGCAGGGAAGGATGATCATCGGCAAGCAAGTTTTGTAAATCCTTTGGATAGTGTTCTTTGGTTAAATATTGATTGCACCCTAATACAAAGCACCGGCCTTCACAGGCAATGTGCTCCATACTGGATTGCCAGGTACCCCGGCAATCAGCGGTTGGTGCTAAATAGATTTCAATTCCTTGTTGGTATAAAGACGTTCGGGCCAGAGGCATATAATTTTCCCAACAAATAAGCCCACCTAATTTTCCCAGAGATGTTTCGAGTACTTGCAAATCACTTCCATCGCCTTCGCCCCAAAGAATTCGCTCGGCAGCGGTGGGTTTTAATTTTCTGTGTTTATGAATCAGTTTTCCCTCCGGGGAGAAATATAAAAGCGTACAGTACAGAGTATCACTGATTTTATCTTTTTCGGTAACACCAACGACTAAGTAGGCCTTAGCTTCTTTGGCCGCGCGTGCCAAGTGATCGGTTTCCTTGCCCGGTACTTCTATGGCATTTTCCCAATAGCGTAAAAACATCTCTCGCCCTTCGGGTTTGCGCCCCCCTACCGAAGTTCCAAAAATCAGTCCACGCGGATATCCCGGAATAATCACCTCCGGAAATAAGATGAGGGCAGCTTTTTCTTTAGAAGCATCGTGTGTAAGACTTATTATTTTGTCTACGGTTTGGGACTTGTTAAAAAAAACGGGGGCGGCCTGAACAACGGCTGCCGTAAAAACGGGGATGGTTTCCATAAAGCAGAATGATAAAACTAAATGTAACGAATGGAAATTAATTCAACATGAAAAGGAATGTTTTTTAGTCCTAATTAGAGTTAGTATCTTCAAACCCAACTTAAATTCCCCAACCTATGGTAAAGAAAATTTTGATCGGTGTAGCGGTATTGTTTTTGGGCTTTGTCGCTTTTTTAGGATACACGTACTTTTTCCCAAAGAGTCCAACTACCTCCACCTCCTTTAGCAGCAATGGTCTGGATATTAAGATAAGCTACTCTCAGCCATCCAAACGAGGCCGATTAATTTTTGGAGATGAAAAGGATGGAGCTTTACAGCCGTATGGAAAGTATTGGCGTCTGGGTGCCAACGCGGCAACGGAAATTACTTTCAGTAAGAATATTACGTTTGCGGGCAAGCCTGTAAGTGCCGGCAGCTATCGGATGTATGCAGTACCCGGGCCCACCTCATTTCAGATTTCGCTTAACTCAGAAATTGGAGTTTATTTCGCCAATGAAGAGCCTAACTATTCATTAGATGTGATTAAAGTGGATGTGCCTGTTAGTGCGGCTCCCAGCGAAACAGAAAAATTTGTGATTCAATTTTCTAATGCTTCGGAAGGTGTGAATATGGATTTTGTGTGGGATAAAACGCTCGTCCGCGTACCGATAACCATTCAATAGTATTTCCTATGGCCTTTTCGAAACGTAAGTGGATTTTATTTCCGCTTGCTGTTCTTGTGTTTTTAGTATTGGTGTATTGGATGATCGGAAAGATTCAATATCGGCTAAACGTAATGGACGTGGAGGAATACGAGCCTATCAGTACCTTAAAAGTTCCTGAACATAAACTTACCCGCGCAAAGTTTGCTTTCATTGATGTGCACAATCATCAATGGACTATGCCGCTACAAGACCTGGATAAACTGGTATTGGAAATGGATTCTCTCAACATGGGTGTTATGGTGAATCTCAGTGGCTTTCGGGGAAAGTATTTAGAGTGGTCGTTGGACAACGTAAATGAAAATTATCCAAATCGATTTGTTCTCTTCTTAAACATTAATTTCGAAAATCTTGATGAT
>JAEUUB010000160.1 GCA_016787745.1 Cyclobacteriaceae bacterium | reverse complement strand
GTCATTATTCAAGCCGAGGATTTCTCTTTGCTGATAGGCAGCGTAGGTTTGTTTTTTATCATTGGATTTTTAATGTACTTCTCTAGAAATATTAAATGGTATGGAGAAGTAGAATCTTAAATTATTGATAAGTTGATGTGTCTAAATTAGTAGGCAGTTTGCAGGAAGCAGTCTGCATGAACTGCCTACTGGTGACTGCCACCTGCCTACTAATTCAAACTTAAATAGACTGATGATTAAGCTTGAACGATTTGAGCAGTGTGACGTCTTGCCATGAGAAGATCATTTTTTACTATCTTTCTATCATGATCCGAATACTCTTTTTAGTGTGTTTACCATTTGTTGGCTACAGTCAGCATCTGGTTACGCCATCAAATCATATAGTTAAGGAGCGCTGGCAAGCGCGATGGATTGGCCCGGCAGAAGGAGGGCACCAATATGGAGTGTATCATTTTAGAAAATCATTCGATTTAAAATTAAAGCCTCATGAGTTTGTAATTCATCTCTCGGCTGATAATCGGTATCGTTTTTTTGTAAATGGAAATTATGTCACCGATGGTCCGCAGATTAGTGATGCACGTCATTGGCGATTCGAGTCATTGAATATTGCACCCTTATTGAAGGAAGGAAAAAATGTAGTTGCCGTTCAGGTTGTAAATTTTGCGGAAGCAGCTCCGGTTTATTTGATGGGAAAACGAGCCGCCATGATTATGCAAGGCGATGATTCCCTTTCGTCTGTTGTTAATACAGATAAAAGTTGGAAATATCTGGTTGATGAATCGATCTCACCTCTGGTTTTCAAACCGGGTAGTCCTGATTTGTTTTATCAATACTATGCCGCAGGCCCATTAGAAAAAGTAGATGCTTCAAAATTTCCATGGGGCTGGGAGGCAACGGATTATAAGGATACAAGTTGGAAGGCAGCAAGTGCTTCTGAAACGGGAGCGCCCTTTGGAGTTGTTGGTTATGGTGATGCAACGTGGGAATTGGTTCCAAGATCGATTCCACTCATGGAACGTACTCATCAAAAAAGTGGGGCAATCAGAAGGAGTTCGGGCTTCACTAAGCAACCAACAACATTTCCGATTACAATCCCGGCAGCAACAACTTGTTCAATACTTATAGATCAAAAAATATTGACTTCTGCTTTTCCGGAGCTAGCCATATCCGGAGGAAAGGAAAGTCAGGTAAAAGTTATCTATGCGGAAGCATTGTATGAGGATATCAAGAGAAAAGGAAATCGGGATTCAATACAAGGTAAATCGATTCATGGAGTATATGATATTTTTTTACCGGATGGAAGCAAGAACAGAATGTTCACAACACTAACCTATCGCAACTTCCGATATGTGCAATTGGATATTACTACAAAAAGCGAAGCGCTGATTCTGGAAAACCTTGGAAGTTGGTTTACTGCCTACCCATTTGAAAAGAAAGCCTCTTTTTCTTCGAGCGATCCTGCGCTATCAAAAGTGTTTGATATTGGGTGGCATACGGCACGCCTTTGCGCGTACGAAACCTATATGGATTGTCCGTATTGGGAGCGGCTGCAGTATGTGGGCGACACACGCATTCAAGCGTTGGTTTCTTATTATGTATCTGGTGATGATCGGTTAGCCAAAAATGCGATCGAACAATTTCATGGATCATTAACGTATGATGGCTTGACCTATAGCCGCTATCCCTCCGAACTGCCGCAGTTTATTCCTAATTATTCGTTGGTGTGGGTAGCGATGGTGCATGATTACTTCATGTATCGCAACGATCCTGAATTTGTAAAATCATTCCTTCCGGGAATGCAACGGGTGTTGGATCACTTTGAACAATACATGACACCCGATAACATGATGACCGAGCAACCCTATTGGGATTTCTTTGACCACTCATTTCCAACTCATAAAATAATTGAAGAAAGTTTTTTTAAACGACTGACTACCAATTCGCTTTTCTATGCATACACGCTCAGTCTTGCTGCCGAAATGTATGGCTATTACAATCAGCCGGAGCTTGCGCAGAAATACTCGCTGCGGAGTCAGCAATTAAAAGCAGGCGTGAAGAAGCAATGCTGGGATGCCAACCGGCAATTGTATGCCGACACCCCGGATAAAAAACATTTTAGCATGCATAGTAATATTATGGCCGTGCTGTGCGGCATAGTTCCCAAAGAAGAACAACATGATTTTGTAAAACGAATTGTGGAAACAAAGAACTTAACACCCACAACCTTGTACTTCGATTTTTATTTAGGTCGCGCGATGAATCTGGCGCAGTCCGGTGATTTATATATGACGTTGCTTGATAAGTGGAAAGATTTGTTAGCATTAGGACTATCGACTTTCCCGGAAGGAGTGGATCGAAGTGAATGCCATGCATGGAGTGCGAGCCCTGATTTTGAAATGTTGGCCACCTTTGCGGGAATTCAACCACAAACTCCGGGATTCAAAAAAGTGTTGATACGTCCTCAGCTTCAAAAACTGGAGAGTGTAAAAGGAAACATTCCGCATTGGGCTGGCGACCTACGTGTTGACTTTACAAAGACTGGAAATCAATTAACAGGAACTGTCATGTTACCTACTTCAATCACCGGAAGATTAGAATGGAATGGAAAAGTGATTGACCTTAAGTCAGGAGAAAATCAGATTTCTGTAAATTAATTATTCCGCAATTCTATCATTTATTCCTTCTCTAAAAAAGGATATCGATAATCTGTAGGCGTAACAAACGTTTCCTTAATTGTGCGCATTGAAACCCAACGCATTAGGTTTACTTTGGCTCCCGCCTTGTCGTTGGTGCCTGATCCACGTGCACCTCCAAAAGGTTGTTGCCCCACTACGGCACCCGTTGGTTTGTCGTTGATGTAAAAGTTACCCGCTGCGTTCACTAATTTTTTCGTTGCCAGTTCAACGGCATAGCGATCCTTGGCCATAATAGATCCCGTAAGGGCATAAGGCGAAGTGCTATCCACTAACTCTAATGTTTGTTCGAAGTTTTCTGAGTGATACACATACACGGTAAGTACGGGACCAAAAATTTCTTCACACATGGTAATGGAAGATGCATCTTTGGTTACAATAACAGTGGGTTCAATAAAGTATCCTTTCGATTTATCGTACTTACCCCCGGCAATTATCTCGTTCATTGGATTTTGCTTCGCTTTTTCAATGTAGCCGGCAATCGAGTCAAATGCTTTTTCATCAATCACGGCATTGATAAAGTTTCCTAAATCTTCGGTGGGCCCCATCTTAAAACTTTTCAAATCTTCGATCAGGTATTTTTTTACATCGTCCCACAAGTTGGAAGGAATATAGCATCGCGAAGCGGCCGAACATTTTTGTCCCTGGTATTCAAAGGCACCCCGGGCCATGGCGGTAGAAACTTCTTTTGCATTGGCACTCTTATGCACCATGATAAAATCCTTTCCACCGGTTTCGCCCACAATGCGCGGATAGGTTCTGAATTTATGGATGTTGTTTCCGATTGTCTTCCAGATATTTTGGAACACGCCCGTGCTTCCTGTAAAGTGAATGCCTGCAAAATCGCGGTGATTAAAAATCACATCGCCAGCATCGGGCCCGCTTACATAAACCAAATTGATAACACCATCGGGTAAGCCTGCCTCCTTAAATACCTGCATGATTACATGGGCGGCATAGATTTGTGTATTGGCTGGTTTCCAAACTACGGTATTGCCCATCAAAGCAGCACTGGAAGGAAGGTTACCGGCTATAGCGGTGAAGTTGAAAGGGGTGAGCGCAAATACAAATCCTTCCAACGGTCGGTACTCCATTCGGTTCCAAACACCCGGTGAGGAAACAGGTTGCTCACTGTAGATTTCACCCATGAAGTGAACATTGAAGCGGATAAAGTCAATCAACTCGCAAGCTGAATCAATCTCCGCCTGGAAAGCATTCTTCGATTGTCCCAGCATGGTGGCGGCATTTATTTTACTGCGATAAGGACCCGCCAACAGATCCGCAGCTTTTAAAAAGATACTGGCTCTGTTTTCCCAACTTAGATTTGCCCACAATTCTTTCGCAGCTAGCGCAGCATTAATAGCTTGCTCCACATGACTTTTGTCGCCCATGTGATAATGCGCCAGAATATGTTTATGATCGTGAGGAGGGGAGAGTGTTTTTTTGTTTTCTGTACGAACTTCTTCGGCACCGATGTACATGGGAATATCCAACACCGTTGCCCGTGCTTCTGCTAATGCTTTTTTTATTGCTGCCCGTTCTTTGCTTCCGGGTGCGTACGATAAAATGGGTTCATTTACTGGAGAAGGTATTTTGAAGAATCCGGTTGACATAGAATGGATGATTTATTTTTAAATGAAATTCTGAATTTTTGTTACAAACTTATTTTACAACTAACAATAGTTAAATATTATTCTTGTGAAACTTTGTGTCTCAGGGCCTTTGTGGTTCAATTTATAAACATTGGCAAACCACTAATACGCAAAGTCACGAAGAAAGCACGAAGCGGTGACATCTGCTACAAAATTACTCTATTATGACGGGGTTTTAAAGGATATTCAACAACTCTTTCAAATCGTGAATTTCATACTCTGTTTTTTCCTGGTGCGGAATTTTATTAGGATTAAAATAAACCGTATCCAGTTTGGCATTTCGGGCGCCACCAATATCGGTAAGTAAGTTGTCTCCAATCATCAAGGTGCTATCTGTATCGAATCCACTTTCGCTCATGGCAAATTCAAAAATTTCCTTTGCTGGTTTTTTATACCCGGCCCGGGCCGAGGTAACAACGCTTTTGAAATAAGAGGTAATACCGGATGACTCCATTTTGATGGATTGAATCTCGTCAAAGCCATTGGTTACGATAGTCATAGGATAACGGGTGTACAGGTAGTCCAGAACTTCCATGGCGTTGGGCATCAAACCTCCTTTTTTTGGAGAAAGAGAAATGTATTCATCAGAAAGGGATAGCGCAAAATCATATTTATCGATGCCATAGGTAAGCAGGATTTTATGAAAACGTTCGTATCGGATTACATCCCGATGGATTTGACCCAGATCATATTGCGTCCAAAGATTCGTGTTTATCTGAACAAAGGTTTCCAAGAAATGATAAACCGATGGAACCCCAACGTCTGAAAGTTTATGATGATGAAAAAGTTCTGTGAGGGTTTCGGACGAGTTGGTTTCGTAATCCCAAAGCGTATGGTCGAGGTCAAATAGAATAGAACGATACTTCATTTCAGGAGAGTTGACTAATGGGTTTTATTTTAAGTTTATTAAGCGATAATTCGCGGTTTGTATAAAGGGTTAAAAAAATCTGCTGGTCTTTTTGAAGAATGGCATCTCGACTAAGAAACTGAAAGATTTGACGTGTAATGTCAAACACTTCGTCTTTCAATTGATAAAATACCCATTGATTTATTTTTCTTGAGGTAAGGATGCCTGAATTTTTTAAATATAATAAGTGGCGCGAAGTTTTGGTCTGAGTAAATTCCAGAATATGCTCCAGATCGGTAATGCACATCTCCCCGTTATTCAAAATGAGATTTAATATCCGTAACCGCGATGTATCGGAGCAGGCCAGAAATATTTGTGCGCCTAAATCGATATTGAAGTGTTTTAATCGCATCGGATATTATAAATGGCGCTGAATTATCAAGTCGCCAAGATAACAAAATCTGAGGGGGCGAGGAAAACGGATTGATTAGGCATAAATGATTTGAATCTTTATCTTTGAAAATTAACGGGCGTGAAGTGAAGAAACTGATTGGCTTTTTTCTATGTACGGTGATTCTGACAGTATGTTCGGTTTCATTAACCTGGGCTCAAAACAAAAGACGAATTATTCAACTTTCGGGTTTTGTCAGCGATTCGGTTAATGTTTTGCCGGGCGTGCATGTGTACGTGCCCAAAGCCGGGCGAGGTACAAGTACAAGCCCTGCTGGTTTTTTTTCTATGCCTGTTTTAGAGGGGGATAGTATCGTTATCAGCGCGGTAGGCTATAATCGCCACCATTATATCGTGCCCCAGAATGCCAATGATAATCTCACCATAATTATTGAGCTGGTTTCTGACATCACCTATTTGCGAGAGGTTGAAATTATGCCTTTCCCTACGGAGGAAGTTTTTAAGGAAGCGGTTTTGGCGCTTAATATGCCCATGGATAATGGCATTGATCCGCGTAACTTAAATGCGGAACTGATCGCTTTGATGATAAAGACAACACCCATGGATGGGGCGGCCAACTATAAATATTATATGGATCAATGGTCCACTTCGGCTGTTGATAAATTTCAGCCCCGCACCAATCCGTATTTAAATCCGTTTAATTGGGCACGTTTTGTAAGAGATCTTAAGCAGAACAAGAAAAAGTAGCACCTGTAAAACGTTGCTTTTGATCCCTTTAAATTTTTGTTATACTTGCAGCCTCAAAATCGAGATGTAGCGCAGCCCGGTTAGCGCATCACGTTAGGGACGTGGAGGCCGGAGGTTCGAATCCTCTCATCTCGACTTGACAGGACAAGTTTGAATTTTTCAGATTTGTCCTGTTTTTATTTTGGCCTAACTCACTGTCAATCATATAAATAAATCGTACCGCCTCGTTGACGCGGGTA
This sequence comes from Cyclobacteriaceae bacterium, assembly GCA_016787745.1. Taxonomy (GTDB): domain Bacteria; phylum Bacteroidota; class Bacteroidia; order Cytophagales; family Cyclobacteriaceae; genus ELB16-189. Next base: position 8,002 of record JAEUUB010000160.1, on the reverse strand, counting down.
GTTCGAAGTAACGTTCCGTCAAAAGTCAACTTTTCTGGATACATCGAACTAATCACTTCGCGCTTCTTTTCGATACCTCCGTCATTGTAGATCGTGTCCAATACCAAAAGATTCTTCACGCCTTTGTCGAGCAGGCCATCAATGCTTACGTTATCATTCTCAGTTGCACTCAGCTTTGCCTCTAGCTTCTCCAATTTGGTTGTATACTCGGTCTTCATTTCCCGGAAGTCTTCAGGGGGAAGCTGCCTTGATGAAAGTAAATCACGGATGTAAGAAAGTTTGTCTTCCAGTTCTCTGATCTGCGATAACAGTTGCTTGTGACCATTTCGCAAATGACTTGTCTGGGTGTTCCATGACTCAATGAGTGTGATCTTGTAGACATCCGCAACCTCAGAACGTGGAATGTATTTGCTTAGCTCCTTGACAAAAACGTCATTCACCTTGTCCGCACGGAAGCGGCAGGTGCATCCATCAAAGCAATGGTAATAGGAATAATATTTTGTGTTGCCTTTGGATTTGCTACCTGTAAGAAGCTTGCCGCACTGGGGACAAATCAAAAATCCTCGTAGCGGCATGGTTTCATTGGATGCCACCTTAAGTCGGTATTTTCCCCTTTTCCGACCATCCAAAACATCTTGCACTTGGTAGTATAGCGCGTCCGATATAAGGGGTTCATGTTGTCCTTTGATCAGACGCTCCTCTTCTTCTTTGTATTTGGGGAGTTCTATTTTGCCACAATACACCGGATTGCGGATAGCAGTCCAAAACAAGCTTTTTGCACCTTTAAAACCTTTATCCTTTGCCATCTTGTAGACTTGTTCAGTATTGAATACACCTTCAGCAATCTTCTCAAATGACCAGCGGATTACGCCCGCCATTGGCTCTATTGGTTCAATCAATTTTCTACCCGATTCATCCGTCCTGTTGGCATACCCTACCGGGGCATGTCCCATGTAACGACCTTCTTTTTTGGCCCGGCGCATACCATGAATTACATTCAATGCACGCCTGTCATTTTCCACCTCGGGCGTTGCCAGGTAAAATGCCAGCATCAGTTTATTTTCAGGGATGGACAAGTCAAGGGGCTGTTCAATGGCCTGCGGTTCCACGCCAAGCTTGCGCAGGATATTTATCATCTGGTAGGCATCACCGGCATTCCGGCTGAACCGATCCCATTTCAAGAAGAGCACAAGGTCACTCTGTCCTCTATGTTTACGAAGGTTGCTCAGGTATTTTTGCCATTCAGGACGATCAAACGTTTTGGCTGAATGATCCTCATAGATCACCTTTCGTACCGTCAGTTTGTTGATGTCGCAATACCTGCGAAGCAGCTCCTCCTGACCCCGCTGGGAGTACCCTTTGTCGGCCTGTTCATCGGTACTTACTCTTATGTAAAGATCGGCTGTTTTCATAGGAGACGAATTAAGTTGCCAGTTTGATTTATGCTTATTGTTTTCCACCTTTTAGATATTGAGCAACCACAATATTTGCAAGTTTTCGGAGAAATTTGAGAATCGAAGCTGCCTGCTCAACCGACACTTCAACACCTTTTTCCTTGAGCATGGCCATTACTTTTTCCGGACTCAATTTCTCCATCTGGTACCTCCTGGTTCTATCCCGTCACCGGTAAGCGCGGCAAGGGGTACCTTATTAAACGCTAATATAAAAATATTTGTTTTGATAACATAATATATGTCTAAACTTTGTATAATTTAGTGCAATGATGGGCATTCACATCCATTTAGTATGAACGGAATGCTTTGATTTGATACCAATTGAATTCCTTCAAGGACGGAGCAAAACCAAAGAGAGCTAAATGAGCAGAACTTATAAGGTGACCTACAAAACGTACTTCAACGAGCGGCTCAAGGAAGTTTCTTTTCATGGCAAACTGACGCACCCCCTATACATACAAGTGACCTTTGACCGGAAGACAACCTTCTACAAAAGTTATTATTTTGAGTTATTCTCCAAGCCTAAATATCACCTATTGGCTGCCGGAAAAAAAGGAGGTCCAACACTTGAACAGGTCATTGCCAAGGAAAATGAACTGATTGACTTTGTGATCGATAAAACGGTAGATGACTTCTCCCTCAAACGATTCAGAGAACAATACCTCTATTATTGTCGCGACCTCTGTGACGTGACCGAAGACGGCTTCCGCGAATACCTATTAACATTCTTCCACGACAAGGGGATGCCCGTTCTTGCCGAAACGTTAAGCGAAGGAAGCAGAATTAAAATCCTTTACGATGTTGTACGGGATTTAAAGACGGCCTTAAAACCGGCCCTGCATGATGAACTTATCGAAAACTCTTTCCATTATGCCCCCCCGTATCTTCCGTTGTTCGGGTTTATGATGCGGTTTAAAAAATGGCCGCTATTGAGTTTGTCCGTTATGGAATTGAATCTTCCTGACGTGATAACTAATTTTGAAGAGTTTGTTGATAAGTTTTATTCAGATCGTGATATCTTGAAATCTGTTAATAAAGCTCTTTAAGTAAATTAAGTTGCTATGTGCGTTTTAGATGCTTATTTGTTTGATAATATCGATGAACTGCGAATGGAAACTGAAAAGTGGCTGGAGGATTATAATAACTACAGGCTCCATGAAAGTCTTAACGGAAAAACCCCGGCCATGTTGAAATATGGACAACTCCCCAACCCAAAAATCCATTCAAGTTGACCACATTTCAACATTGATAACTATTGCAATAATGAAAATGAATTCTACTTTTGAATTGTATAAACGGGGATGCTTACAAAACCTGCCACAGATAGCTGCACTCGAACGATCCTCATTGTTGAGCGTATTAGTGTCAATAACGAACTGCCCACCGGTAATTACGTCCTTAGAAATATTCAGGCCCGGATTTGATCGCTACTAAACAGTTATGTGAACTCGCTGGGTAGCGTTCCAATTTCGGAATGGCGGTGATTTGTATATCAGCCCGATATGTGGTTCGTTTGTATTACTCGAGGGAAATAACATCATTCCGACTTTACCAAAAACCGTTCCCATAGAATCCGTTCAATTCAAGACCTTTGACAGATGCTCTATTGATCCAGAAACGCCAGTCGGGTTCTTCTACTGGGGACTACTGATAAGGTTCACCATACTGGCAAATCGCTCCACCATCATAGAGCGGTGATGAAGATATTTTTATTACCTCATCCTATTTAAGATCAAGGATTGTCGTTTGGAAACAGTCCTAATCCATCGGAAAATCTGGCATGCAATTAAAATCCTTCTTTCAAATCTGCGAATACCTGCCATTCAATCCCTGGATGAGAATCGAGGGATTGGCTGAGGGACTGAGTTTGAGTGCCAGTGCTCATGAGAACAACATGCCTATATCACAGGCGTTTCATGTTTCCTTTCTCTTCCAAATTCTTCTCCTTCAATCAGATTAATGAATGTTGGAATGACTGCTCTGTTTCATTAAGTGCTTTAGCTAAACCTGACAAACCAAATGTTCCTGCACCAAGTGTTACCATACCTAATAGCTTTATAAAAGATGGACGGTTCATTTATCCCTAATCTTATCCAGCAATTCGTTCAATAGTTTTACTTCTTTTTTATTCAGGTTGGATAGAATAGCATCTTCCTGTTTTTCACAAACTGCCATTTTCTCAAGTAGTTCTAGACCCATTTTTGTAATCAACACATTTTTCTGCCTTCGGTCAGATTTACCTTCTTTTCGTTCAACAAGTTTCTTTTTAAACAATCGATCTACAATGCGGCTTACATCCGAATTCCTATCCAGCATTCGCTCCTTAATCAACCCTATTGAAGCTGCATTGGGATGTTGCCCTCTTAGTATTCTAAGCACATTGAATTGAGGAACTGCCAACCCATACGCCTTTAGCATTTTAAAGAACTGCTCACCAATTACATTGTTGGTGTAATACAGGTTTACCACAGCCTTGTGGTATTCATTTCTGAATTTGCTTTTTATTTCATTTTCAATGCCCATTTATCAATCGTTGGAAATGCTAGGCGTTGTCTTGTAATATTTTACATTATCAAGTATATCCAACATAAATATAGCCACATCCATTCTACTAATTGACATTTTTAGCTTAGTAGATCCATTTTGACTAACTCTTGTCGGGCAATGCTTAGTGTTATTGGTCAGCCCGACAGGGCGCACGGCTGTCCAATCGAGGTTGCTTTCTTTCAACACTTTCTCCTGTTGCTCATGCCCCGCATAGGCCGTCCCAACATTGGTTTTGTTGATAAGGAATCGGAATATTCCATTGGCTTCAGCGTAGCTATCGCCCACTCCCCACGCAGAAACCGTGATGATCCGCTTAGCTCCTGTCTCACCCATAGCCTTCACGATGTTAGTCATGCTTACCTCAAGCAAATCCGGGGGAGATACGAGTTTAGCCCATGGCCAATCACTCTTCCGGGCCACATTCAGTGCGACTAGCACCGCATCACAATCGGTCAAGGCGCGCTTCACGTCATCATATACCAATGGAGAGCCCTCCACGAGAACTGCTGACTTATGCACCGGCTTCTCTTTTGACTCTTTTCTGACCAAGCAAACAGGGGTCATGCCTCGTTCTGCCACCACATTGACAAGATGTTTGCCAGTCCGGCCTGTGGCTCCAAAAATGCAGATTCTCCTCATCGCTAACTATTTGAATTTGGCCAGCAGTTCGGGATTGCGAACAAATGCTACGGCCCATACCAAAATGAGTAGTATAGATTGCACCATAAATGATTCGTAATGACTCATGTGCACGACAATAGCTCCCCCCATATGAGCGCTAAGTAAGAATGAACCAAAAACATTGGTCTTTGGAAAAAGGAAAAGCAGTGCGGAGATAATCTCTCCAATTGCCACGATTGTTATCCAGTCTCCCAATCCCCACTTAGCAAAGTTTTCTACCATTTCTGGCGTAGTAAACTTGCCCATGGCACTAAACAGCAACATTGCAGTGACTAATCCAGCGATCACCCATCCGGTGATTTTTCTTCCTTTACTCATTTCTTTTGTTTCCATAGTTTTATCCTTGATTTTTAGTTATTGTCCATTGATTTTAAAATACTTAGCGCCTCCTCAATATGCCCTTCAAAATTCAATTGTGAGTTGAAAATATGACAAACTACTCCTTGCTTGTCAATTATGTAAGTAACTCTACCTGGTAAAATCCCCAATGTTTTAGGTACACCATAGAGTTTTCTCACAGTACCGCCCTTATCACTCAACAGCGTATAAGGCAGATTATGCTTATCTGCAAAATGTTGGTGTGAATCTTCACTATCAGAGCTTATCCCTACTACCTCCGCTCCGACTTCTTTAAAAACTTCGTAACTATCTCGGAAAGCACAGGCCTCCCGAGTACAGCCCGGGCTGTCATCTTTAGGATAAAAGAACAGAACAACGTTCCTGCTCATTATTAAGTCACTCAATCTAATTTTTGAACCAAGTTGATTTGTAAGTTCAAAATCAGGAGCCTTATCACCAATTCGCATGCACAAAACATTTATTTTACATAGATGAATAATAAAACCGCTCATTAATAATTTGTCCGTCAGCCCATCGTTGCACGGCTACCTGAGCCATTTTTGCCCTAGGGGCACCCTTGTAAGTAACATCCATTTCCCATTCTACCATGGATAGGTCATCACCAACTGCCACACCTTTGACTTCTGCTCCGTGTAACTCCTCAATCATTCCCATCGATTTGATTTCCCTCTCTCTATTCGCATCTTTCCCGACAGTGGGTGGTGCATTGTTCTCTTGCATTGACACTTCTTTGTGATAATACTTTTCAAAAGCCTCCATCGTTTGTCCGCTTAGGATCATGTTATTCATGTCTTCGACTTTTTCTTTGAGATTCATAACTTTGGTTTGTTTAAGTGCATAAAATTTTTAAATGGTTATTATAAAGGACGGGCGAACCCAACCTTTCTAATCTGACACAAGATATATATTATATGTTTAAACATAAAGCGGTTAAACAAATTAATTATAATGCTCCATTTTTTGCTCTGCCCGCCAAACAATAAACCATTATGTGCTTGAATCTTTTCCTTTATCATCAGTGTAAAAAATAAACCGTTACCGCTACAAGCAATCTTATTGCTAACGCATAACCAAGTAACTGCCATCCCTTTGCCCTGTCCTTCTTTTCTGTATTCAGCTTGTTCCAGACTGGCCGTTTTCCCCACCTTTGAAATTGAAAATTTAGGCAAATCCAAATAGACGCAAAATTTGCTCTACGCCTTAGTTTTGAGTCATGAAGCAAAATATATGGTGTCTCGAAGCGCTTAAATGTTTATGAACGATTGTGAAGTATTATGAAGGAATTTGAAGGAATATGTTCAATTCTGCATGACACTGTCGGACGACAGAAAACTGTTGTAAATGGGTTGAACAAAAGTTGAAAATAGTTTGTAGGGAGTTAATAGGCTTTTTAGTCAATTGTCTGAAATTGTTACAGCGTTTGTTAGCTAAGGAATGCTCGCGACATCAAATGGGCGATTCAACCAGCAAAATATCAGGTATATTCCCCAGAAAATGAGCAGTTGCTAAAATATAGAATCTTGCTTTATTGCTGTCGGAGTGAGATTGAAACATAACCTACTTACTAAAAAAGCCACAAATAACGCCCCCGATCATTCCAAGCCCCAAAATTGGTGTATACTGTTTAGTCACCAAGGCATCAGGCAAACTAAGGACTAGCCCGATTAGACCACCTTTTATCCAGCCTGGCATTGGAAGTTCCATATTAATAATTATAAATCCTATGGCGAACCGACTGATAAAGGACGCTGTCATGGCCCGTGCCTTATCCTCAAAAGTCATTGAAACCATTGGAATAACGGAGACTAGACCCAAGACTGTCCCAACAATTAACCCTTTTACAATGTTTGTCATGGTTTGATATTTAGGTTTTTTTCTAGAAGTTTTTTGAGCATTAATTTATGTAGTCACTTTCTCCTTTAAGTTGGTTGAGATTTTTTAATTTTTGCTCTCCCCACATTCTTTGTGCATATTCTGTGAAATAACGATGAGAATTAAAAAAAGAAATATTCATGTGGTTCCATTCTTTATCTGAAAGTTCCTGGCTATTTTTGAGTTGAAACTCTTCTTTGAGGAGCATCGACCATTTGAAATAATCTTCTGCCCCAAGATGCTGAGTATCAGCATCGCATATAATTTGTTCCGCAAGCGTTACTGGTTCCTCTAATCTTTTTGTAGCGAAAATCAAATTTTTAACTGAGGGCATGTAATTTTCGGTAAGGTTGTGCGAATCAAGAAATGTCGATACAACGGTAACACTTTCATTTTCATGATTGTCAATATTCAAACAATATCCTGTGTCGTGGAACCAGGCTGCCAGCAGAAGCTTTTCCATAACAGTTTTTGTCAACCTGTAATGTTCGCCAAGCTCATGGCAAAATTGAACTACATTAAGGGTATGATGAATATTGTGAAACTTGCAGATTACAGGAAGGTAATTGTTGAACAATCCTGTGACGTAAAATCTGGATTCAAAAATTAGTGGATTACTATCAAATTCAAATATTGACATGAGTATTTCTTTGACCATTAGCTGCCGTAGCAGCAAATGAATACGATCGTAAAATAATACGTTTGACTAATGACAGTTCATCCTGCGAACGCGGGCTGTAGAGCATAATAAAGTTTGACGGAATCTCTTTTAGAAAAGCCAACGGATGGAATTCTCCCCATCCTTTCACAACAATTTCCTTAGCGTCTGTCATCGGAAGAAGCAAATGTAAGCTACCATCTGGGTATGGATGAATATGACCAAATTCCCGTTCCACTAACGCATGTGGATTTATAAGTTTAACCATTTCGGAAAGAAACAACCCATGTGCCGGGGACTTTGATATTATTGATGGCTTTATCTCTACAAAGCTTATGGTATACGTCCAAAGCACAAGTTGGCGATGAATATGAAGGGCTCCGTTTTGAGACAATTGCTTGTGAGGGCTGGTCGCGGTGGTTAATGGGGC
>JAEUUB010000103.1 GCA_016787745.1 Cyclobacteriaceae bacterium | reverse complement strand
ACCATTGAGCTATACATTTGCGCACCTATTTGTGTGTTTGCAAACGTAAGGGCGAGAGTGCAATGCAACTATCTAATCGGATTTCAATTTCGGAAATCTTCTCGCGGTATCGCTGACTGCCAACAGCTTCATAGTCATGCCTACCTTCCCATTGAGTCTCCGATAGGGATGGGGTGAGTGAGGCGGGACTCCGCGTAAAAAAAATATGCCGGATCTTAACCCTAGGCCATCGTGTAATAGTCATTTAATTTAAATGTGTTCTTTGCCTGGCGGGGTGCCTGATAAAATGGCCTTGGAAGCGAAGGCCCGCAAGCCCGGCTATTTGTATATTTACCTGAGCAACGAAAACCCAACTCTTGCCGAAGTGTATTTTGATGATCTATCCATTAAGCATGTGAAAAGCCCTGTGATTCAATACAACGAGTACTACCCCTTTGGCATGCAAACCGCTAATAGTTGGACCCGCGAAAATACAACCGGTAATAATTTTTCCCCTTCCCCGCAGAGTCTCCCGTTTCGGGGACTCTGCGTATTTGTAAATTATTGTGTTTGATAAAAATTATAAACTGCTTGATGCCACCTGGGATGGTATTAGCAGTGCGGCAAACCAGGTGGGCGCCACCCCCGTAGTGCCGCACGATTTAATGAGCCGCGAGTACACCGCCAAAGAAGAAGGGTATGTGTTTATGTATGTGAGCAACGAAAGTGCTACCTTGGTAGATGTATACTTTGATGATATTGTAATGACGCACACCAAAAGCAACGTGATCCAATACAACGAATATTATCCTTTTGGCATGCAAACCGCTAATAGTTGGACCCGCGAAAACACAACCGGCAATAATTTTTTGGGCAATGGCGGCACGGAGCTTAACACCACCACAGGCGTGTACGACCTGCACTATAGAAACTACGACCCCGTGCTGGGCCGCATGACGCAGGTAGACCCTTTGGCCGACCGGTACAGTTCCTTCTCAACCTATAACTTTGCCTTTAATGACCCTGTGTTTTGGAATGACCCCTTAGGCGATAGCCCCGTGGATGACGCAAACAGGAGCCGCAACGCGGATATCCAGCGCAACCAGGCAAACACCTACCGCCCCATAGGCGATGATATGTATGGGAGTTACTATTCACGATACGGCCCGGGGGATGGCGGGGCGTTATACAGAGATATTAATGAGAGTTTAGTGGGTTCGCATGCGGCAGCAGCACGAAGGGATGCAACTTACTTGCGTGCGATAGCTAATTTAGTTTCCCTTTTGGGGGATGGTGTAACACCAATATTAGATTTTGTAACTATTGAAGAAGCGAGATCAAATTCGAATTTCCTTCAGGATCGGATTGATTCGAATTACATTAATACCCAACAACAGACGAACGGAAATGGGCCAAGTGATGACAATACTTCTAGTTTTTCGATAGATAAATGGTTTAATGATCATTATTATGGAGAATTTAGTTCCGAACTATCAGTAGGTGCCCAAGCGACAATAGTTTTCACCAAAGCAGGTCCAGTTCCTGCACCATATTTAAGAGGAAATGCAGCATTCGGGTTAAGATTAAATTTGGGTTCGGTAGTTTTAGCTGGTAAGACAATCAAGATGGGCAAGGATGGAGTTCAATCTACCAAAGGCTTTAAGTCAGCCAATCAAGGTATAGGTGTTACTTTGTTAGGAACTTCTTTTGATTATGAAAGAAAACTTTCTTTCGGAAAAGCTGAAAATTCAGTTACTGGATCAATCTATGGTTTTGGGTTTAAATATAATATAACAAATGAAGAGCTAATTATCGGTATTGTTCCGAGTGCATCATTTGCCTTCATTGTTGGTGGAAAATTGGAGCTGATTTCTGGAGTGCGTTTTAAGTAATCTCAATCTATTCAATGTTAATATGAAAACATACGGATCAAAATTAATTTACTTTGGGGCAATTTCAATAATCTCCATTAATATGCTTTTCCTTACTTACATCTTCTCTAATTTTTATCTGAATGATAATTTAGAAGGAGCAATAGCAGCATCTGTTATTAATGGTTGTTTTCTAATTTCATTGTTTTACTATCTGAGAAACTGTATTTATTTGGAGAGTAAGAATGATAATAGCATAATTGGAAACTTCTTCTTCAAAGAGAGTATTTCAAATGATAGTATAGAAATTAAGCAGATGAAATTGGTTAAGTGGATGTACGCTGTGAAGCACAAAGGTAGAAAGTATTATTTTGGTACCCTGCCGAATGATAATTTCGGGTGATCTTAAACCCTTGCTTCCCCGCAGAGTTCTTTTCCCCGCAGAGTTACTCGTTTCGAGAACTCTGCGCGAATGATTGAAGCAGGTATTCCTATTTGAGATAGAAATGGTAAATTCAGGCCATGAGTGTTCGTAGGGAGATACCGGAATATGATGGTATTTATTTCATTACCATTACCTGTAGCCATTGGTTGCATCTTTTTGAGCGATCCAGCGGATATGCAGAAGTGTACAAATGGTTTGATCATCTGAAAAGCAAAGGACATTTCATTATAGGATATGTAATCATGCCTAACCATATTCACGTACTTATCGCATTTAGAAATACACAAGGTGTATCCATCAACTCTATGGTAGGCGAGGGCAAGCGTTTTATGGCGTATGGTATTGAAAGAAGGCTTAAGGAGAAGAACGAACAGGAAGTTCTTATAAAATTGTCAGCGCTGGTAAATACAACAGATGCCAAGCGAGGTAAACGACACGAAGTATTTGAGCCCTCGTTCGATTGGAAAGAATGCAGGAATAGCAAGTTCATCGATCAAAAACTGAATTATATCCATGCGAATCCCTGCCGTGGAGTATGGAATTTAGTAAACACAGAGGCTGAGTATATACATAGTTCGGCTAAGTATTATGAAACAGGTGAGCAAGGAATATATTGGGTAACAAACTATAGAGAATTAGAGGATATAGATTTGACCAAGGCATTGTAGTTTCAGGAAAGGCGCAGAGTTCCCGGGGCGGGTAACTCTGCGGAGAAGTGAAGGACATTTCATTATAGGATATGTAATCATGCCTAACCATATTCACGTACTTATCGCATTTGCTTCCCCGCAGAGTTACTCGTTTCGAGAACTCTGCGCGAATGATTGAAGCAGGTATTCCTATTTGAGATAGAAATGGTAAATTCAGGCCATGAGTGTTCGTAGGGAGATACCGGAATATGATGGTATTTATTTCATTAC
>JAEUUB010000097.1 GCA_016787745.1 Cyclobacteriaceae bacterium | reverse complement strand
GGGGGATATTATTGCAAAACCAACCAATCGGCCGGAGAGCAATCAAGACATTGAACTTATGCTATGTTGGATGAACCAGCGGCCCGCAAATTTGAATTCTAAATTTTACTTACGCCATACTTCGCGCGAAACAAAAGCCGTGCTGAAGGAGATAACCTATAAATTAGATATTGGCTCAGCCAAACGAGTGGAAGGCGTTGATCAGTTAATAATGAACGACATTGCCCGTGTTCGCCTACGCACCGCGCAACCCCTTGAGTTTGACAGCTATCGCAAAAACAGAATAACCGGAAGTCTGATTCTGGTAGATGAGAATACAAATGAAACGGTGGCCGCAGGGATGATCATTTAATTGGATAACACCGATTTTCATGACAAACCTTTTAGAGCTAGCTATTCGCGCTTCGGAAGCAGCGTGTAAAGAAATCCTAAGCGTTTATGATTCGGGTGATTTTCAAACAGAATCGAAAGGAGACAACTCCCCGCTAACGCTGGCTGACAAAAAGGCTCACCATGCAATTGTCTCCATCTTGCGTTCCAGCCATCTTCCCATCTTAAGCGAAGAAGGAAAAAACATTTCTTACGAAGAGAGAAAAAATTGGCAACAATTCTGGATGGTCGACCCCCTGGACGGGACCAAAGAGTTTCTAAAGCGTAATGGAGAGTTTACCGTTAACATAGCCTTGATTGAAAATCAAAAGCCTGTATTGGGTGTTGTGGCTGTTCCTGTTACGGGAGATGTTTTTTATGCAGAGCAAGGATTAGGTGCGAACGTTAAACGGATGGGAAGGGTAGGCTTCTTGCCAAAGAGATTGTCGGTGGATATAACAAAGTCTGGAATCCGGGTGGTTGCTTCTCGCTCTCACATGAATGCGGACACGGAGGCATACATTCAATCATTGAAAGAGCCTGTTCTTGTGTCGCAGGGCAGCAGTTTAAAATTCATGTTGTTAGCGGAGGGCAAAGCCGATGTATACCCGCGATTTGCTCCAACCATGGAGTGGGACACGGCTGCAGCGCATGCAATAGTGAGTGAAGTTGGTTTTTCGGTGCTGCAAAAGGACACTAATCTCCCTTTACTCTACAATAAGCCTGATTTATTGAATCCTTCCTTCATTTGCCAATAACCTCATTATTTGAGCTTAATTTTTACTGTAATTTTTGCACAATTGCATTTCTATTTTACCTTTGCAGTCCTTAAAATGGGAGCTTAGCTCAGCTGGTTCAGAGCATCTGCCTTACAAGCAGAGGGTCGGGGGTTCGAACCCCTCAGCTCCCACA
>JAEUUB010000095.1 GCA_016787745.1 Cyclobacteriaceae bacterium | reverse complement strand
TATTGGAAGATTTGCGCAGCGACCCATGCATTTTTTTGGTACGTGGGGCATTATCTCCTTTTTGTTTGGATTGGGTTTTACTATAAAGATTTTATACGATAAAATTGATTCGGTCTTCCTTTCTAAAATTCCATTGAAACGCGATGTAACGGAGCAACCTATTTTCTTTTTGGCATTGGTAGCGCTGGTTATTGGGGTTCAGCTTTTCCTTACGGGTTTTATTGCTGAGTTGCTGGCAAGACAATCGGTGTCGAAGAAAAAATATTTGGTGATTGACAGGGTAGGAGTGGAAGAAAGTTTAAAGTCAAAAGTTCAAAGCTTAAAGTAACGAGCATTGACTTTAAGCTTTCCTGCTTTTTACTTTTAACTTCCGATTTTCTTTTTTAGCATTGGTAGCGCAGGTTATGGGGTTCAACTTTTCCTTACAGGATTTATTTGCGGAGTTGCTGGCAAGACAATCGGTGTCGAAGAAAAAATATTTGGTGATTGACAGGGTGGGAGCGGAGGAAAGTTTAAAGCCAAAAGTTCAAAGCTTAAAGTAACGAGCATCGACTTTAAGCTTTCCTGCTTTTTACCTTTAACTTCTGATTTTCTTTTTGGCATTGGTAGCGCTGGTTATTGAACGTTTAAAGTAAAAGTTCAAAGCGTAAAGTAACGCGCATCGACTTTAAACTTTTCTGCTTTTTACTTTTAACTTCTTATGAACTTATTTTCCCGTACCTTTGTATCTTAGTTAAATGTTCTTTGATTTAGTATTGCCAATTGCGTACTGCCTACTTGTCCTCCGAAGCGATAGCAAAGGAGGGTTGTCAACTAATTCAAAACGGGGCTGATCGGTTTTGACAGGATGTTTGGGGGTGTATGCCAGCATGCAGGCTCGTGGGATGAGAGCCTTGAAAGATAGTCCTACAACCATAAGTGGCGAGAATACTTACGCCATGGCTGCTTAATCTGACCCAAGGTTAGATTTGCTTATCCGCTGATAAGATCGGTGGAGGCCA
>JAEUUB010000035.1 GCA_016787745.1 Cyclobacteriaceae bacterium | reverse complement strand
TTACAGAATATTGATACCTGGGAATGGAATAGTTATCACACCTATTTATCTGTTAAGGATACAAAACAAGTTTCTGAAATTGAGGGAAAAATTACTGAAGCGCTGATTGCCCACGACCCGGAAACCAAAACCCAGATAGCGCTGCAACCTCTGGCGGATATCCATCTTAAGTCAGGTCATTTGAATAACGACATGCGTAATCGGGGCAACTTTCAATATGTGTTGATTTTTTCCGCTGTGGGAATTTTCATCCTGATTATCGCCAGTATTAATTATGCCAATCTGGCAACCGCCCGTTCGTTAAAGCGAGCCAAAGAAGCCGGGGTTCGCAAGGCCATAGGTGCCAGCAAAATGCAGTTGGTTTTTCACTTTTTCTCTGAGTCATTATTGTATACAATTGGAGCTTTTGCGATATCTCTGGTCATTGCGTGGATCGTGCTTCCCTTCTTTAATGAGCTTGCAGGGAAAACACTCACTTTCAATATTCTTTCGCCCAGTGTAGTTTTGCCCCTCGCTGGTTCTGTTTTATTTTGTGCGCTTATGGGGGGTGCTTATCCGGCCTTGTTGCTTTCTTCCCTGAATCCTGCCCTGGTTTTGAAAGGTCAATCTAAATCAGGCCGAAGCACGCTGTACCTTAGACGAGCGCTGGTTGTTATTCAGTTTATACTAAGCATTTCGTTCCTAACAGGCACCCTTATCGTGTATCAACAGCTTAATTTCATTCAGTCAAGAAATCTGGGGTTCAGCAAAGAAAACATTCTCATCTTTTCTTCCAACCGAAAATTACGCCAGCAATATCCCGAATTTAAAAATGAATTATTCGCGATAAAAGGGGTTATGGGTGTTACCGCCACCAATAGCAAGCTCTCCTATTCCGATCAAAATATTGGAAGTGTAACGTGGGAAGGAAAAGATCCCAAGCACGAAATTCTATTTCATCAACTGATGACGGATCATGATTTTATAACAACGTATTCCATTTCGTTGGCCGATGGTCGGAATTTTTCAGAGGAAATCAAATCAGATTCAAGTGCCGTATTGGTAAACGAAGCTGCCCTTTCTAAAATGAATTTAGCTGACCCGCTGAATAAGCAAATTAATATTGGCAACTGGCGGGGAACCATCATTGGTGTAGTTAAAGATTTCAACTTCAAACCTGCCCATAAGCAAATTGAACCGATGATCATCTATATTGATCCTTCAAACTTTTATGAAATCTCCGTGAAACTGAGTCCCGGCAACCTGGTCGAACAGGTAAAAGCAGTTGAATCGGTTTACAAAAAATTCAATCCGGACCGGCCTTTCGAGTACTCCTTTTTGAATGATGAACTGGACAAGCTATATCGGGATGAGCAACGAATCGGAAAAATCTTCAAGTACTTCTCAATACTATCGTTGTTTATTTCATGCTTAGGCCTGCTGGGCATGGTGATGTTTGTAACCGAACAGCGAGCCAAAGAAGTGGCCCTGCGAAAAATAATGGGAGCCTCCGAACTTCATTTGATCTGGCTTTTGTCGGGCGAATTCGTCCTGCTTATAATCATTGCCTTTGTCATCACCACTCCGGCTATGTATTACGGATCTTCACTCTGGCTAAATAGTTTTGCTTACAGAATTAATCCAGGGGTACTTTTGTTTCTTGCGGCCGGGCTTATTAGTTTACTGATTGCCTGGCTAACCGTAGGATACAAAGCGTATCAGGTTTCGAGGTCAAACCCCATTGAGTCGCTTCGGAACGAGTAATCTCCTTTTATCTTTCTTTCTTTTTTTGAACCTTGAGGTATGTTTCGTTTAACCGCAATCTTGTTTCTTACAACACACCTGAGTATTGCGCAACACCCCTTAAATATAATTCGTGAAGAGGTTCGCATTCCTATGCGCGATGGAATAACCTTGGGTGCTATTCTTTATCGACCCGAACTGAATGGAAAATATCCTGCATTAGTTTACCGAACTCCTTACGGGATTGAGGATTATGATTCTTATGCAGAATTCCCGTTGAAGGCTGCGAAACAGGGCTACCTGGTTTATCTCGTTGATGTGCGGGGCCGGCTAACCAGTGAAGGTGAGTTTGAAGCTTATCGTAATGAAAAGTCGGATGGGTATGATGTAATAGAATGGGTTGCCATGCAACCCATTTGCAATGGAAAGGTAGGAACGTATGGAGGCTCCTATCCGGGCATCGTTCAATGGCAAGCCATGTCACAGGCGCCTCCCCATTTGTTTGCAGCAGCACCTGAAATGACTCCCATCAGCAGCCATAGTTTCATTTATTATGGCGGAGCCTTTTCGCATCCGTGGCTCGATTGGTTTATCCCATATATTTTAGCTGACAAACGGAAACGCGCCAACGATACCTCGGGCCCGTGGGATGATGAAGAGGCGACTGAAGTGTGGGAAAAAAGTGATCGAAGGAAGTCGTATCAATATCGTCCGCTTATTGAAATTCCCTTATTAAAAAAATATGCGCCAGAGTATTATCAATGGCTTTTGCATCCGGACTCCAGCGCTTGGTGGGATTTCGTAAACATGGAGAATGACTTTTCAAAATTTAAGAATCCTGTATTCCTATTGAGTGGTTGGTATGATGCAACCTATGGCCCTGAAGGCGCTACGCGTGCGTTTAACAAAATGAAAACTGAAA
The DNA here is from genome assembly GCA_016787745.1 of Cyclobacteriaceae bacterium. GTDB lineage: Bacteria > Bacteroidota > Bacteroidia > Cytophagales > Cyclobacteriaceae > ELB16-189. Next base: position 12,236 of record JAEUUB010000035.1, on the reverse strand, counting down.
CGACTACAGGCCTTGCAAAAGGCAATACCAAACTTGTCTTAGGACCCTGGAATCACACATCGCTCAATACGCGAAAAACAACTTTTGGTGAAATTTCATTTGGCTCTTCGGCCGGCATGGATTACGATGCCGATTTACTCCGCTGGTTCGATTCCATCCTAAAGGAAGGATCAACAAGTACCTTTCCGCCTGTAAGTATTTTTGTGATGGGCGAAAATAAATGGCGGGCCGAAAACGAATGGCCCTTGAGCAGGGCTGTACCTACTTCGCTCTATTTTCATAGCACCGGAAAAGCTGTTCTGGATAAAAATGATGGGCTGCTGAACATAGTTACTCCAAAGAAAGAACCTTCCGACAGTTATATCTTCGATCCTCTCAATCCTCTTTGGGATGTTGCCTACGAAAAATCGTATCCCTACGATCAACGGGAGATAGAAAGTCGAAAAGATGTTCTTGTTTACACCTCAGCCCCACTAACTTCAGATTTGGAGGTTGCGGGTGAAATCATCACCGAACTATTTGTTAGTTCAGCAGCCAAAGACACTGACTTCTCATTTACGTTGTGTGACGTTTATCCCGATGGACGATCCATAAACCTTACAGGATTGGATGCGGGCTACTTACGCATGCGTTATCGCAAAGGCTTAAACAAGCAAGAGCTTATTACCCCCAATGAGATTTATAAAATCAGAATTGGAAATGTATATACTGCTAATCTTTTTAAACAAGGGCATCGGATAAGAGTATACGTTACCAGCAGCAAGGCCCCGCACTACGACCCGAACCCAAACACAGGAACTGAGATTGCTACTGAAAAAAATTTGGTGTCAACAACAAACACGCTCCATCATTCATATAGGTATCCTTCCCGGCTAATTTTGCCGGTTATTCCGTTAAAATAATAATACTACTTGCTGTTTCGATATGCAAAATACCGGCAAATAGGTATCTTTACGCCCCTGATATGAAAAAAACATTCATTTCATTATTTGTCTTCCTCTACTGTGCCTTGTTGGTGTCTGCTAGTTTTGAAGCAATTCTTAAGAACTATCAGGTAACCACAGAAATTGATTGGAGCCAATGCAGTGAAATACCCGAAGACAGTGAGGAGCCATCTGCCGAGGACAATCGCGAATGGCAGGATGATGAAACCTGTAAATTTAAGGGTTCCTATAGCTTCCATAATTTTAGAACTAACAAGGGCAATAATTTTTCGCTCTGCCTCTTTACATCGGGTTCTCATTTTCCCGAGATTGATTCTCCTCCCCCACAGGCTTAGTATCTCAGCTTCCTCAATTTCTTGAGGATTACTTACGTCTTATTTAATTTTTCACTTGTACTATGCCTTTCAAAAATTTTTGGTCTACCGATTTTCGGTCTTCGGTTGTTGTCTTTTTAGTTGCCTTGCCTTTATGCCTTGGAATCGCGTTGGCTTCGGGGGCTCCCCTTTTCTCGGGCTTGCTGGCAGGTATTATCGGTGGTATTGTAATAGGTTCCTTAAGCGGATCATCTGTAAGTGTTAGCGGGCCAGCTGCAGGGCTTTCTACAATTGTAGCGGCTGCCATTCTGGACCTGGGTTCTTATGAACTCTTCCTTATGAGTGTTGTTCTGGCTGGAATCATTCAGATGATTTTAGGTTTTGCCAAGGCGGGAGCTATTGGCCGTTTTTTCCCTATCTCAGTAATCAAGGGGATGCTATCCGCAATTGGTCTGATTTTAATTTTAAAACAAATACCCCACGCGGTTGGCTATGATGTAGATTTTGAAGGCGATGAAAGTTTTTTTCAATCCGATGGACGCAACACATTCTCAGAAATTTTGGCTGCTTGGGATTTTTTAAGTCCGGGGGCTATCGTGATTAGTTTGCTTTCCATTTTTATCATGATTCAATGGGATACAAATCGATTTCAACGATTTAAATTCTTTCGTTTGGTTCCATCCGCGCTTGCGGTTGTCTTACTTGGCATTTTGTTAAATAGTCTTTTTACAAATTTTTACCCCTACTTTGCCATTGGCGAAAAGCATCTCGTGTCGTTGCCTGTTTTTTCGCAGTCTGTGGGTATTAGCTCTTTGTTAACCTTTCCTGATTTTTCGGGTTGGCAAAACTCCAAGGTATATATTACGGCCATTACCATTGCTATTGTTGCCAGTCTGGAAACGCTGTTGAGTATTGAAGCGTGCGATAGAATCGACAAAAGTCATGGAGTAACACCGCTTAACAGAGAATTAAAGGCACAGGGAGTGGGCAATTTTTTATCGGGGCTGATTGGCGGTCTGCCGGTAACGTCTGTTATCGTAAGAAGTTCGGCCAACATTAATGCAGGAGCACGGTCTCGGGCATCTGCCATATCGCATGGTGTTATTTTAATGATAGCTGTATTGTTGTTCCCCGGCTTGTTATCATTAATTCCTCTATCCAGTTTGGCGGGGCTTCTTATAATGGTGGGTTTTAAATTAACCAAGCCCGCTCTCTATAAAGAAATGTATAGAAAAGGTATGTCGCAATTCTTTCCGTTTATTGTAACTATTCTTGCGGTGGTTTTCACTGACCTTTTGCAAGGCGTATTCCTGGGTATTGTAGTTGCTTTATTTTTTATTCTTAAAACAAACTTTCAAAAGGCTGTTATTTTTGTTTCTTCCGATGAGAACTATATGATCCGATTCACGAAAGATGTATCCTTCCTGCATAAAAATGCGTTAGGAGAAGCTTTTGAAAAAGTGCCTTCCGACAGCCGGTTGTTGGTAGATGGATCGAAAGCCCAGTTTATGGATCAGGACATTAAAGAGATGCTGGTCGATTTTACAGAAAATGCAAAAGCCAGAAATATTGAAGTTGAACTTAAAAACATTCATATTAATTAATAACCCCTATGAAAAAATACGAGCAATTGCTCTTGCAAAACAAGGCTTGGGTAGAACAAAAACTAAACGAAGATAAAGACTTCTTCAATAGACTTGCGAACATTCAAACTCCTGAATTTTTGTGGATCGGGTGCGCAGATAGTCGCGTCTCTGCAAATGAAATTACGGGCACCGCTCCAGGCGAAGTGTTTGTTCATCGAAATATCGCTAATATGGTCGTACACTCGGATATGAATATGCTGAGTGTACTTGATTATGCCGTTAATGTTCTCGAAGTAAAGCATGTTATTGTTTGCGGGCATTATGGCTGTGGGGGTGTGCGGGCGGCTATGGGTAACAAGCAAATTGGGTTAATCGATAATTGGATTCGCCACATTAAAGACGTGTATCGTTTACACCAGGATGAACTGGAGGCTATTAAAGACAATAAGCAACGTGAGGATCGCTTTGTTGAACTAAATGTAATTGAACAGGTTTACGATTTAGGCAAAACATCTATTATTCAAAATGCCTGGCAAAAACGGGGTGGCCCCTACGTACATGGGTGGGTTTATGATATTGCCAATGGTGTAATCAAAGATCTAAAAGTTTCCATGCACGATAATTCCGAAATGCCGGATGTTTTTAGATTTGAGATGCCAAAAACATAAATCTATATAAGCACTTTTATCAAGCCATTTCGCTAATGCGGAATGGCTTTTTGTTTAATAAAAAAATAATTCCGTATAGGGGTAAAACTTATCTGAGTTGTCATAACCACTACGCCTCAAACCCGTAAATTGCACCAAAACATTTCAAAAACTGGTGGATTTATTGGAAAAGCAGGTATTGGAAACACTCCGGCTGGGCAACGAAAGTGCTTTTGAAATGATTTTTAAAACCTATTACCAACCACTTTGCCGTTATGCCTACTCCTTTTTGCAAGACAAAGAGGAGGCCGAAGAAGTAGTGCAGTCATCTTTTATCACCGTTTGGGACAAGCGCAATGATTTGACTATTGAAACCTCAGTAAAGGCGTATCTCTATCGTATGGTGCGCAACAGTTGTCTCAATGTTATCAAACACGAAAAAGTGAAGCAGCAACATGTAGCGCATGAGTTAGCAGTTTCAGAGGTGTCTCATGAATCCGTTTCTCAAAAAGTGCATGCCACCGAACTAGAAGCCAAAATTTCAGAGGCGATGAAAACCCTACCCGAACAATGCCGGCTGGTGTTTCAATTAAGTCGCTTCGAGGAATTAAAATATCAGGAAATTGCCGATCAATTACAGATTTCGGTAAAGACGGTTGAGAATCATATGGGCAAAGCCCTTAAACTGATGCGGATTCAATTAAGAGACTATTTGCCGTTGTTTTTAATTTTCATGAAAGACTGGCTGGTGTAATGGATAATGTGTGGAACGATATGGATGAATTGATTGGCAAAGTGCTGGCCGGAGAGGGATCTGCCCAGGAAAAAGCGGAAGTAACCCGTTGGGTTCAACTCCATGAAGACAATCTAAAATATTACGAACATCTTAAGACAATTTTTGAAAAGGCTGCAGCCACTGATGTTGAGATACAATTTGATACGGATACCGCCTGGCTAAAAATCAAAAGTAAACTGGCGCAATCCTCGGGTTCCGTAACTTCCTTGCATCCTAAAAATACCTTTTCGATTAATACTGTTTGGCGAATCGCAGCCGGGGTAATCATTCTCTTTGGTGTCGGTTATTTTTCTTACCAACAAATATTCCCTCCTGTTCAAACGCTGGCACTCGCCTCCGATTCCATTGTTGTTCAGGATACTTTGCCCGATGGCAGTACCGCCTTTCTGAATAAGAAAAGCCAGTTAACGTACGAATACAATCCCAGGGAAAAAACGCGCAAGGTTAAGTTACATGGAGAAGCTTTCTTCTCTGTTAAGCATGAAGAAGAAAAACCTTTTGTTGTAGAAGCGGAAGAAGTTCTTGTTCGTGACATTGGCACCGAATTTAACTTAAAGGCCTATCCCGACAAGGATACTATTGAAATAATAGTTACCCAAGGCGAAGTTCAGTTCTATACCCTACTGGATTCGGGGCTTAATCTGCAGGCTGGTCAAAAAGCTATTTACAGCAAACGAATGAAAGCATTTTACCGTATCGACAAACCCGATACCAATGCCCTTGCATACAAAACCAAAATTTTCAGTTTCAACAACACCGATCTGCGATCAGTAATTAATCTCCTCAATGAAGTGTATGATTCTAAAATTATACTGGCCACGGAAAAAATATACGCCTGCCGGCTTACGGCAAACTTTAAAGAAGATAATGCTTCCATCATTGCAGAAGTGATTTCGGAAACTATGGGCCTAACGCTTACCCGAAAGGGAGATGAAATAATCCTGGATGGCAAGGGATGCGATCAATAAATAGCGCATGAAAAGATTTTTCATCTTGTTTTCAGTTGTGGTATGTTCTCACCTTTCATCGGGGCAGCAAAAGCAGAACCCCATTCTGGAGCGATCCGTTTCAGTAAGGGCCCGCAATGAAAAAATCCCTTCGGTACTCAACCGCATTGGGCAGGCAGCCGGATTTTCATTTTCGTATAACAGCGCCATCATCGACTCAAATCAGGAGGTCTCTATCGAAGCGATTAATCAAACCGTGCGAAGCCTGCTTAATGAAATTTTCAACGAGTCGATGAATTATAAAGAAAAAGGAAATTACCTGATTCTTACCCGGGCTGTACCGGCCCCTGTTAAAAATAATATCATCGTTGTGGTTATCGATGGGTATGTGCAAGACGAAACTACAGGAGAAAAAATTTCAAACGCCAGCGTGTACGACAGGCGTTCGCTAACCTCCTCCGTTACGGATGACTTTGGCTATTTCAAACTTAAGCTTGAGAAGAAAACTGATTCGATTTCTCTTTCCGTAAACAAAAAGAATTACCGGGATACCCTGGTAAGTATTACGGCTCCCACCAATCAATATCTGACTATTTCCATAACCCCAATCAAACAAGATTCTGTTGTAATAACCGCACAAACCAAACCGGTTGATACGGTGGCCGTTCCTAAAAAAGAAGTGTTGAGTCTGCCTTATGAATCAGAACCGAATGTTCAAAATATCAGTGACACGCTCTATGAATTAGTACAAGTTTCCTTTCTTCCTTTTTTAGGAACCAATGGTCGTCTGAGCGGAAACATTGTAAACGACTACTCGATTAATTTTTTTGGTGGATATTCCTTAGGCACAAGACAAATAGAACTAGGCTTTTTCTTTAATCTCGATCGGGGTGATGTAAGCTGGCTTCAGTTAGCCGGATTTGGAAATGCCGTGGGCGGTAAGGTTTACGGCATACAAGCAGCGGGGTTTGCCAATGTTAATGGGGATGAAACCGAAGCCGTACAGCTGGCCGGTTTTGCCAATACAAATTTAGGCAACACCTGGGGTGTGCAAGTGGCCGGACTGGCCAATACAAATCTTGGTAAGATGAATGGGGTGCAGGTGGCCGGCTTTAGCAATGTTACCGCCATGCCTTCGCAGGGAGTGCAAGTGGCCGGTTTTGGAAATGTTCAGATTGGCGATTATGTGGGATCGCAGTTTGCCGGAGCCACGAACATTGCCACTGAAAAAATTACGGGTTCGCAGGTTTCCATTCTCTACAACCACGGTAGAGAAGTGCGTGGTACGCAAATCGGCTTGATAAATTATGCTGATACGCTGGGAGGTGTACCCATCGGTTTGCTAAGCATCGTTAAAAAAGGGTATCACAAGATTGAGCTTTCGGCCGATGAAGTTTTTTATACAAACCTCGCCTTTAGGTCAGGCGTTAAAAAATTCTACACCCAATTAATGGCTGGATTTAAACCCACGCAGTCTATCGAGCCTACCGATACTTCGGTATGGACCTTCGGCTATGGATTAGGAACCTCGCCACGAATAAATCGCTGGCTGTCGATTGATATCGATTTATTAAGTCAGCATGTTAACAAAGGAAGCTACACCGATGAACTTAGTCTTTTGAATAAATTTTATGTAGGCCTCGACTTTCAATTAGCAAAGAAGTTTTCGCTTGCCACAGGAATAACACTGAATGGATATTTAACAAGACCTTCGTATACTGATTATCCAACGCTTTTTACTGATTTTACTCCCAACATCTTCTTTGATGAAGATGTTGGGAGTGATCTCAATCTTAAAATGTGGTTAGGTGCAAAAGTGGCGCTTCGGTTTTTATAATCGTTCTGCCTAATAAATAATTTCAGTTTGTTGTAGGGGTTAATCGCAAGTCGTTTGTCATAAGATCATATTCTGATTTTATGAAAAAACCTCTTTTTATTTTTATTATCACTTTGTCCATTGCTCTGGCTGGTCGGGCGCAATCTCTTACCCAAACCGTACGGGGAACGGTTGTCGATAAAATTTCGCAATTCTCCCTGCCGGGAGCTTCTATTGTCGTGCTCAATTCAAATCCATTAATAGGCACCACCACCGATCCGGACGGAAACTTTAAGTTGGAAAAAATTCCGGTTGGCACCCATACCCTCCGCGTTTCATTTATAGGCTACAAAGACATAACAATTCCCAATATCGTAGTCAACTCAGGCAAGGAGGTTGTGCTCACGTTATCCATCGAAGAGGACATTACTCAGCTTAATGAAATTGTGGTAAAACCTGATCTCGAAAAGAATAAACCAATTAATGAAATGGCCACGGTAAGCACCCGCACATTTTCGGTGGAGGAAACCCGAAAGTTTGCGGCTGCCGTAAATGATCCTGCGCGCGCTGCAGTATCCTTTGCGGGTGTTGTATCAACCGATGATGGAAATAATTCCATTTCCGTGCGTGGCAATTCGCCTGTGGGATTGTTGTGGCGTATGGAAGGTGTTGATATTCCCAATCCCAATCACTTTGCCGATGTTGCTTCCTCGGGTGGGGGTATCTCTATTCTCAGCACCCAGCTTTTATCAAATTCCGATTTCTCTACCGGAGCCTTTCCGGCAGAGTATGGAAACGCATTGGCCGGAGTATTTGATCTGAATCTCCGCAAAGGGAACAACGAAAAACGAGAATATACAGTGCAGGCTGGGTTCCTGGGATTGGATGTAGCAGCCGAAGGGCCTTTCTCAAAAAATTACCGCGGTTCGTATTTAATTAATTACAGGTACTCCACCTTAAGCGTTCTTTCCAACTTAGGATTAAATGTTGGCGATGCAGTCACCAACTTCCAGGATCTTTCCTACAACATTTATCTGCCCTCTAAGAAACTTGGAAACTTTTCGCTGTTTGGTTTTGGGGGACTAAGCGATCAGAGTCAGAACGCTAAAAAAGATTCTACTTTATGGGAAGAGGAATACCAGCGTTATAATTACACGTATTTCTCAAACACGGGAGTAACCGGCCTTAAGCATACCATCACACTTAATCCCAATACGTTTTTACAATCGGCTTTGCTTTTCTCAGGACATAATTATGGAGATCAGGGAGATCGTGTGGATGATAATTATAATCCCCAATTCAATTATAAGTCGGCCTACACAACAAAACGAATTACCCTTTCCAGTGTGATTAACAACAAACTGAATGCAAAAAACAATCTGCGTTCGGGAATCTACCTAAAACGATATGCCTATAATTTAACAGATCGCTATTTAGACAACGAAACCAATCAGATTGAAGAGCCCCTGAATACAACATCCTTCGCCAGCACGCTGCAGGCATTTTCACAATGGAGCTATCGGCCCACCGAGAAACTTACGCTTAATTCAGGAGTCCATTTTCTGTATTTGAATGACAATAAAACCTATTCGGTGGAGCCGCGGATTTCTACGCAGTACAATGTAAGCGAAAAGCAATCCATCAGTATAGGATATGGGTTACATAGCCAGATGCAAACCCTTGGCGTGTATCAGGCGCGAATAGAACAAGAAAATGGCACCTTCACACAACCCAATCTAAACCTTGGGTTCAATAAGGCGCATCATTTTGTGCTGGCCTTTGATCGGTCTCTTACCAAATTTCTGCATGTAAAAGCTGAAACATATTATCAACAATTATTCAATGTGGCTGTTGAAAATGATGTGACCAGTCCTGTTTCTTCCCTAGTGATTGAAGAAGGATATGCTACAGTGCCTATGGTAAACGAAGGGGTGGGTAAAAATTATGGGGTTGAGTTAACCATTGAACAATTTTTACACAACAACTTATATTTTCTGTTTTCCGGATCTCTTTACAATTCCCAGTATAAAGCGCTGGACAATGTGTGGCGCAACACAAAATTCAATGGAAACCATGCGGTTAGTTTTACGGCTGGGAAAGACTACTCGTTAAAAAAGAATCGCACGTTTGGTCTGAACCTCAGAACTATTTATACAGGTGGCTTTAGGACAACTCCGATCGACTACGAGAAGTCGGCTGAGTTCGGAGAAACCCGCTATATAGAATCTTTGGCCTTTACAGAACAATTACCGGATTATTTCCGTATGGATCTTAAACTTAGCCTGAAGCGCAACCGACCAAAAGCAACAAATACCCTGGCGCTCGACATTCAAAATGTTACCAATCATAAAAACCTGGGTGGGCAATATTATGATGTCGAAAGTGGAAAAGTTGAAAAGTGGTACATGTTATCGTTACTGCCTATACTTAGTTATCGGATTGAATTTTAAAAACTTGACAACTAGGGGTTTTCTTTTCTCCAGTTGTCTTATAAACAAATACAACTATTATGAACAGAATTAATCTGATTTTGATGTTCGTCACTCTCCTTGTAGTAACCGCTTGTAACGAGGAAGACCCCGGGCCGAGACAGCAAGACAAACAGAACTATGCCCAGGTGGATTTTGACCGGATTGAAGCCAGTGACGCACTTATACTTACCATTAAGTATGGTGAGAATTTTTCGATAGAAGCCGAAGGCGATCGCAGAAACCTGGATGATCTGCGCGTACTAAAAAATGGGAATTCCCTTGAACTGCGTTTTTCTCAAAGTAAAAAGAGACAATATGCAACGTATCTTACAATTACGATGCCTGCATTAAATGGTGTTAGTTTATCTGGTGCAAGCAATGCCAGTATAACAGGATTCGCAAATTCCCCCCGAATGGATTTTTCGTTATCGGGCGCATCGCTGGCGCAGCTAACGATGAATATAACTGAAATTCATTTCAACCTTACAGGTGCTTCTCAGCTTCGGCTACAAGGCGAAGGGCAATTGCTTGACGGAAGTATTTCCGGTGCCTCTATACTTACTGCGTTTGAATTTGTTGCAAAGCAGGCAAACCTAATTGTCTCCGGGGCAAGCAATGGAAAAGTAAATATTACGGATGAACTAAAGGCTTCCGCCAGTGGCGCCAGCGTGGTGCTGTACCGAGGTACGCCCAATGTAATAGCTGAATCCTCCGGATCAAGCGTGGTGCGGCAGGATTAAGGTTCACAAAGCATAACCAATAAATCGCGGTCGGAAGCCGCGATTTTCATTTCAGGTATTTCTGTGGAATTGTATATTCCTGATTGCAGAATTATTTGCATTTTGCACCATGCTTCTGGCTTTCGATCTCCTAAACGATTGGCTTGTGTCCCCACAAATCAAAATACAGATCTCCTAAATGTTATTAGCGTTCGACATTGGCAATAGCGACATCACCGCGGGTTTGTGGAAAGATAATGAATGGAAACACATCTGGCGGATTCCATCAAGACCTGATTTGCCTGAACTTTATTTTGGTGTAAAGATCCGCGATTATTTTTTTGAATCGGGCACTGATCTAAGATTGGTAAACACCATTGTACTAAGCAGTGTTGTTCCAGCTATGACGGACAAGATTAAAAGTGTTTCCCGTACCTTGTTTGACAAAGATCCGATAGTGCTTGGCCCTAAAGTGTACGATCAACTTCCGATCGATATTTTAAATCCTTTTGAAATCGGGTCGGACCTGGTGGCCAATGCGGCCGCGGCCTACTTCAAATACAAAAAGACTTGTATTGTCGTAGACTTCGGCACTGCTTTAACATTTACTACTATTTCAGCGAGCGGAAAAATTTTAGGTGTGTCTATTGCTCCGGGACTTAAAACCGCCATTCGGTCCTTGTCTCAAAACACAGCCAAACTTTTCGATGTACCATTAGCCATGCCTAACTCCGCTTTGGGAAAAAATACAGTAACTGCCATTCAGTCGGGGATTCTGATCGGATACGAAGGATTGGTCCGCAACATGGTTTTAAAAATCCGGGAAGAGTTACAGGAAGAATGCCATGCCATAGCTACGGGCGGGTTGTCGTCTATCATTTCTCCGCTTCATGATTTTTTTCATGCAATAGAACCCAATTTAACCTTGGATGGATTACGCATAATTGGTGAACGGGTGAATAAAAACTGAATTTTTTAAGAGTGCATGAAAAAACTTTTTAAAATTCTGCTGTGGTCAGTTTTTTCGATGATACTAATTCTTATGATAACCCTGGTGGGCTTTGTATACAAAGTGAAGAATGGTTTTCCGGTATTCTTTGAAACAGAAATTCCCGTTATCTCTTTTCCGGCTGATCAAAAAGCCGTGTTACTGTTTTCCAAAAGCACGGGTTTCCGCCATGGCGAATCCATTGAAGCGGGCAAAGAAGTGTTTGCGCAACTGGCAAAGAAAAACAACTGGTTCCTCTATAGTACGGAAGAGGGTGGCGTGTTTAATGCAGATCAACTGGCAAAGTTTGATGCGGTCATTTTCAATAACTCTACCGGGCGGTTGTTAAATGATGAACAGCAAAAAGCATTGGAGGAATATGTTGAACAAGGCGGAAGATTGATTGGGATTCATGGTGCAGGAGATGATTCCCATCACTGGCATTGGTATGTTAAAAATCTTTTAGGTTCTGAATTTTCTCATCACGCCATTCAGGCCGAATTGCAGTTGGCAGACGTAAGTCTCGGATCTGATGCAGACAGCGTTCTGATAGCCGGCCTCCCGGCCAAGTGGAAGACCGCAGATGAATGGTATGTATTTTTTGAAAACCCAAACACAAAAGGCTTTACTATTTTGTTTACGGTGAATGGCGATCAGATCGATCCAAGCGGAAATCTTCTTTGGATAAAAGACAAAGACTTTGGTATGGACAAAGCCCATCCGGTGGCCTGGTATAAAACTGTTGGAAAGGGGGAAACGTTTTATACTTCTATGGGTCACGATGCGAACGCGTGGAAGCAGGAGCCTTTTGTCCGGATGCTCGAAAATGCAATCGGACATCCGTAAAGGTTATGTCAATTAGTCTTATTAAGATACGCTACGCATTCAATTTCAATGCGGGCATTTAATGCCAGCCCTGTTGTCGCAAACGCGCTGCGGGCCGGCTTATGGGTAGGAAAGAATTTTATATATTCAGCACTCATTTGCGCCCAGTCATTTATATCGGCC
>JAEUUB010000012.1 GCA_016787745.1 Cyclobacteriaceae bacterium | reverse complement strand
GCCTCAAAGATCGTGCATTTCGTCTGGCTGCTTCTAATACACTTCATTGGTTTAATGAACGGCTATTTCTTTTCTGGGTGGAACTTTGGTAAGAACTTTTTTACCCAGTTGTAATTTCAGAATTCCGTTTTCATAAGTAGCCACTATTTTATCATCACTTACATTTTCAGGAAGAGTAAACGAACGGGCGAAAGACTGATAATTAAACTCTCTGCGGGTAAAGTCTTTCTCTTTTTCTTCGTTTTCAATTTTGTGTTCAGCGGAAATGTTCAGTATTCCATTTTCCAGAGTGACCACAAAATCTTTTTTATCCATTCCTGGTGCTGCCATTTCAACCACAAATTCCTTTTCCAGTTCGGAAATGTTTACCGGTGGTAACATGGGCACGGTGTTCGCCTTCAATAAATCGCTATCGAAGAAGAAACGATCCGTATCAAAGAAATCCGTCATCCATCTTTCATTAAATAAAGATGGGAAATTCGATTTTTTCATCAGTTTCATATCCCTCCTTTTTTAATTTGTTCAATAAAGATAGACAATCGGATAGGCGAAAACCATGACAACGATCCAGCTGGCCGGATGATTTTTATCAAAAGTGATTGATCTTAATTGGCTTATGAAAGCGTTGTTCATCACCTACGCGACCTTGGTTTAGAATCGGTTTTAAATCGCTTTTTGGGTCCTAAAAGCGTTTTTAAATAGCTATATTTGAGGCGGTACAATCGTTTGAAATGGCAATTTTGACCAGACAAAAGGAAAGCATCAAATCGATCGATAAGCGGGTTTTATGGCGGGCCTATGAGTTGATGCAGGTTTCTAAAGCGCTGTCCGAACTTTACGAAATAAACAAAGAGGTTTGCAGCAAGTATGTGCACAGCACTTCGCGGGGGCACGAGGCCATACAAATAGCGGCTGGGTTACAGCTAACGGAATATGATTACGCGGCTCCCTATTATCGCGATGAGTCCATGCTGCTGGCCATAGGTATTGAGCCTTATGAACTGATGTTGCAGTTATTGGCTAAGGGAGACGATCCTTTTTCAGGAGGACGCACCTATTATGCGCACGCCTCACTTAAACGCAAAGGTTTTCCGGTAATTCCGCATCAAAGTTCGGCAACGGGTATGCAAGCTATTCCGGCAACGGGCATGGCCCATGGCATTGCTTATCTGGAATCTCAGAAGTTGATACCGCGGGATCAAAATCCAATCGTGTTATGCTCGTTGGGGGATGGGTCGGTAACCGAGGGGGAAGTATCAGAGGCTTTCCAAATGGCGGTCCTGAAAAAACTTCCGATTGTTTATTTAATTCAGGATAATGGCTGGGGAATCTCGGCCACGGGCAGTGAGATGCGTTCGATGGACGCCTATGAATATGCTGCTGGGTTTAAAGGATTAGAGCGGAGAAGGGTAGATGGAGCCGATTTTGTAGAGGCATTTAAAGCCGTGGAAGAGGCCATAAAGTATGTGCGTACAACAAGACAACCTATTTTAATTCATGCATCCTGTCCTTTGCTGGGGCATCATACTTCCGGAGTCCGCAAAGAATGGTACCGCGGTGCCGATCTTAAAGATCATCAAGAACGGGACCCCATACAGGTTCTTGAAAAATATTTAGCGAAGCTGGAGGCTACGGAAGAAGAATTTGAAAAGTGTAGAACGAATGCTGGCAAGAGCGTTACAAGGGCCTATGAGCGGGCATTGGCTTCGGCCGATCCTGACTTACAGGATTTCGATTCACACGAATTTGCACCCACCTCAATTACCAAAGAAACCGGAAATCGTTCACCGGTTGGCGCTGAGAAAATTTCAATGGTCGATGCGGCTCTCCATGCTATGGATGAGATTTTAAAAAAATATCCGGAGGCTTTATTTTATGGGCAGGATGTGGGTAAGCGGCTGGGCGGTGTTTTTCGGGAGGCGGCAACGCTCGCACAGAAATATGGAGATGAAAGGGTTTTTAATACTCCTATTCAGGAGGCGTATCTGGTTGGGTCAACCGCAGGCATGTCGGCTGTAGGCGCAAAGCCCATTGTTGAAATTCAATTTGCGGATTACATCTGGCCCGCTATCAATCAACTGGTGGAAGAATTATCCAAGAGTTGCTATCTCACAAAAGGAAAGTTTCCGGTACAATCATTGATACGCGTGCCGATTGGCGCGTATGGGGGAGGTGGACCCTATCATTCGGGAAGCATCGAATCGACCTTATTAACTATTCGCGGGATTAAAGTGGTGTATCCATCTAATGCGGCCGATATGAAAGGCCTGCTGAAAGCCGCTTTCCTCGATCCAAACCCGGTGGTAATGCTTGAACATAAAGGGTTGTATTGGAGTAAAGTACCCGGCACACTGGATGCAAAAACAATTGAGCCGGACAGCGAATATGCCATACCGCTAGGAGTTTCCCGAATCGTTCAGTCTGCCACAGCAAGTAAAATCAAACAGGGGGAGACAGCTGTTATAATCACATACGGCATGGGGGTTTATTGGGCACAGGCAGCTTCAAAAATGTTTCCAGGTCAGGTTGAAATTCTGGATCTCCGCACCCTCAATCCAATAGATTGGGAGGCAGTCATGCACTCTGTAAAAGTACATGGACGTGCCTTTGTTTTAACCGAAGAACCCCTCTTGAATTCCTTTGCAGAATCGTTGGCGGGAAGAATCTCAAAAGAATGTTTTCAGTTTCTGGATGCACCCGTCTGGACATTGGGGGCGGCAAACCTTCCGGCTATTCCGTTAAATGCAGATCTTGAAAAAATGATGCTCCCTAATTCCGATAAAGTTTCAACTGAAATTGGGAAACTCCTGAAGTATTAA
>JAEUUB010000951.1 GCA_016787745.1 Cyclobacteriaceae bacterium | reverse complement strand
ACAGCAGAGTCAATTACAGTTGCCACGGAATCCACTGTAGCTACAGCTTCTTCTTTCTTAGCACCGCAAGAAACCATCGCTACCGCAAAGCCAAATACGATTAGAGATGCAATAATGTTTTTCATAGTTTACTGGTTTTTTTGAATTTGGCTGCAAAGATAGCAACCTGAGCGAAAATAAACCTCATGTGTAAGAAAAAAACCTTAATAATACACTATTAACCGTTGAACGGAATTTCAACTGCTCTCAGCAATCGATTGCTGATTATTTTTTCCGGAAGAATAGGCGAATGGGCACGCCTTCAAAGTCAAACTTTTCTCTTAGCCGGTTTTCCAAAAAACGTGTATATGATTCCTGAATGTATTGGGGCAGGTTGCAGAAAAATGCAAAGGAAGGCGAGCGGGCTGGTATCTGCGTTACATATTTTATCTGAATATGCTTGCCTTTTATGGCTGGAGGCGGGTAGTGGACAATCTCCGGCAGCATGGCATCATTAAGTGCCGAAGTGGGTACGCGCTTGGTTTTGTTCGTATAAACTTCAACAGCCTTTTCGACTACCTGAAAGATTCTTTGTTTGGTTAGCACGCTGGTAAAGATCATGGGGATGTAGTCGATGGGCGCCAGTTTTTCCAACATCGCCTTCTTAAACTTATCAGCCGTGTTCGTATCCTTTTCAATTAGATCCCACTTGTTAACCATAATCACAATTCCTTTTGATTGCTTATGCGCTAATACAATAATGTTTACGTCTTGTGATTCCAATCCACGTTCGGCATCCACCACTACAATACAAACATCACTTTCTTCCAGGGCCCGCAGCGACCGGAGTACAGAGTAAAATTCGACATCTTCAGTTACTTTACTTTTTTTGCGAATCCCCGCGGTGTCAATCAGAATAAAATCATTGCCAAACATTTTATAACGGGTGTGGATCGCATCGCGTGTGGTACCCGCCTCATCGGTTACAATGCTGCGCTCTTTGCCCAATAAAGCATTCAGGAAGGATGATTTGCCCGCGTTGGGTCTCCCCAGAATGGCAATTTTAGGAATTCCGGCTTCAGGATCTTCCACCCCCTCGCTTTCGAAGACTTTTACCAGGTCGTCCAATAACTCTCCTGTGCCCGATCCATTTTCGGCAGATATAGTATACACCTCGCCCATGCCTAATTCATAGAACTCATTGGCTTCAGCGTTTTTGGTGGGGTTGTCGGCTTTGTTGGCCGCCACAAATACGGGTTTTTTCGACCTGCGGATTATGTTGGCAAAATCCTTGTCGTAGCCGGTAAGTCCGGTTTTGCAATCCACCATAAAGATTACTGCCGTGCATTCATCCAACGCCAGTTCCACTTGTTTTCGGATTTGCGATTCAAACTTA
>JAEUUB010000822.1 GCA_016787745.1 Cyclobacteriaceae bacterium | reverse complement strand
TCTAAAACCTTTGCTATGGCAGACAATCAAAAATCATCAGAATTTCAAACCTCTGATGAGATAGATTTGCTTGAATTACTGGCCAAGTTTGTAATTACCGTTAAAAGTAATTTTAGACTTATTGTAGGAGCTTTTGTAGTTGGCAGTCTGTTGGGGCTTGCCTACAATCAATTGGTGCCCAAAACCTATGAAAGCCGAATGCTGGTAAGTTCTTCCATACTTACGGAGTCCCTAAGTAAAACCTTAGCCGAAGATCTTTTCAAGTTAGTTAAGGAAAAAAACCTCAACGCGCTTTCAGACAAACTAAAAATAAGCCCCGAGGTTGCATCGAAGATCAGTAAGATTGAGATAAAAAATGCCCTTGAAAAATCGGAAGGCATAAAGGAAGCCGAAAAAAATAATTTAACCATTACCTGCCAAAGTTCAGACAATACCATCTGGCCCGACCTTCAGGCAGGGATAATCAATTACTTTGAAAATAACCCCTATGTGAAAATCCGAGTGGAACAAAGAAAAGCTTACTTCACGGAAATTATTCAAAAAATTGATAAGGAGTTGATTGATCTTAATGAATTAAAATCAAGAATAACAAATGGGCAGCCAGCAAAATCGGGAAATGAAAATCTTGTTTTATTTGACCCGACAACAGTTAATACGAAGATTATAGACTTAAATAAGGAGCGCCTCAATTATAAAAATGAATTGGAAACTATCAATAGCGTGCAGGTTGTTGAAGGGTTTACCGTCTTTCAAAAACCGATAAGCCCAAAACTCTCAATTTCTCTAGCAGCCGGCTCCTCGTTTGGACTTTTTATTGTCGCTATTATAATTGCCTATAAATCCCTTCGCAAAATCGTTCGGCTATCAGAAGAAAAACTTGCAAATCCTTAAACATTTATTTTTAAAGGAGTTAACTCTTGAACTCAGACGGAAGTCTGTGATCTCAGGCCTCCTGCTTTATCTTTTCTCAACCGCCTTTATTTGCTACTTGACGTTTAGTCTAAAACAAAATCAGATCACTCCCTTAGTTTGGAGCGCGTTGTTCTGGATTACCATTTTATTTACTGTAATCAACACTGTAGCTAAAAGTTTTATCGGTGAAAAAAGGGGTCGGGATATTTACTATTACAGCATCACTTCTCCGGAAACCATAATCCTATCAAAAGTCATTTACAATTTCCTACTAACCATCTTGCTATCCTTTACAGGATTTTTTCTTTTTATATTACTTCTAAAGAATCCTGTTTCAGATGTAAGTTTATTCTTGTTGGTGATAGTGCTTGGTGCAATGGGATTTTCCACCTCCCTTACTTTACTTTCGGGTATCGCTTCAAAAGCAAATAACAGTCACATCCTCATGTCCGTTTTAAGTTTTCCCTTGATAATCTCTGTTCTTCTTATTGTTATTAAGGTGACAAAAAATTGTATCGATGGTCTGGACCGATCCGTAAGCACAAATGATTTACTAACTCTGCTGGCAATAAATTGTCTGGTTGCAGTAACGTCTTACCTCCTCTTCCCGTATATTTGGCGCAGTTAAACGGCTCAAAATAATCGAGCGGTTTAAATCCCATTGAGATGAAAACCTGGTTAAAAATTCTTGCTGTAGCATTATTGATTTACACAGTTATAGCCGGGTTTTTATTTACCGTACCCAGACTGAACATTGTAAACGAAACCATTCGCGCCCTCTATTTTCATGTGCCTATGTGGTTTGGCATGGTTGTTTTGTTTTTACTCTCAACCATCCATTCTGTT
>JAEUUB010000925.1 GCA_016787745.1 Cyclobacteriaceae bacterium | reverse complement strand
GAAATATCAAGCACCGTAATATCCGAATAGCCTAACTCCAGCAACGCATCTACTAAATGACTATCGCCACCACCAACATCAATGATGCTGGAAGTCTTCGGCAGCTTGAACAGATTAATGAAGTCAACCGATGTATGCGGATAAGGTTGAAACCAACTGAGGTCAGATCCAGCCTTGGTTTCGTAAATTTTTTCCCAGTGGGTTTTATGATTATGCATGGAACGTTTATTTCGTATTGATGATAAGTACTGGCCTTTCATACTCGGCTGCGACCTTCTCTGCCAGTCCGGATGAAAAAGCGCGGATTAAGGAGTTGCCCCCATGAGTAGTTAATACAACCAAATCAGCATCCAAGTCCACTGACACTTTTTTTATCCCGGCCTCCTCGTTGCAAACGGAAAATTCGATGTGGGTTTTTAATCCTTTGGTGAGTTGTTCTATTTTCCCCAGCGATACATTGGTTTCTTCGGATGTCAATGGCTTGCTAACATAGAGGAAATGGATAACGGCATTCCAGGGGTATGTTACCTCATCCAGGAACGCAAGCGCCTCCTGCTCCCTTTCTTCCAAGGTGGAAACAAATACTACTCTCTGTATTTTGAAATCGGCAATGGCAGACTTTATGATTAACACCGGCCGATCGGCCTGACGAATCATCTGAAGGGCGCGAGAGCCTAAAAATATCCTCCTGATTCCGTTGACGCCATGCGATCCCATTACTATCAAATCGATAGAGAATGCAGCTGCATGCTTTTCAACCTGTTTCCAATCTTCGTCCAGTACCAAAGTCGGCTTGGCAGAAATGCCTTGGTGCTCAGCCGCTTTTACGAGCTGATCGAGCCTGGCTCTTGCCGGGCCGCTACAGTCATGGTGCTGGTGCTCTTCATGAGAACCACCTCCATGCATGGCCATATGTCCTCCTGTTGGTGCAGGGGCATGCAAGTGAAGAAAATAAACCTCTGAATTGGTTTTTACAGCGATGGCAATGGCAACGTCCGCAGCGGCTTGAGCGCAATCAGAAAAATCGGTAGGAACAAGTATTCTCTTCATTCGATTTAAAATTTGCTTTGTTGGATCACCATAATATTGTGAGTCCAGCGCCATATTTATAGTCCGAATCGTAAGACGCGTGAATATAAAATCGTTTGGCAATGTTATAGTCAAAATCAATGTTGTACTCCCAATCTGAGTTGCCCACCAGGCTTAATCTTAATCGCCTTGTAATAGGCATATCGTTCCGCGAAAGCTGAAACCGAACATTCCCGCGGTGGTCAACGCGTAACTCAGATTGCACAAACATGGGTAACAAGTAGCGCACACCCAACACGCCAACCCTGCGGTCAGTCTGCTTCCCATTTTCTACAAGTTGAAATGTGTTACGAATGTCGGCACCCGCGTATACCGAAAGAAACTGGCGCTTGTCCAAGAATCGTTGGTAGTCGGGTTGAAACTCGTATTGATTCTTGTAGCTCACCCGATAAGTAGTGCCGAGAATTCCACGATTTCCTACAATGTTGGCAAATCCAAACACAGCATCAGATGCAATTTTTGTTTGACCCCAGAAGTAGAGCATCCGGTCTTCCTTA
>JAEUUB010000910.1 GCA_016787745.1 Cyclobacteriaceae bacterium | reverse complement strand
TATCTATACTAAAAAAAGGGCTAGAAAGTTAGCCACGCTTGTTGGGCTTGGACTGAAACTGGAGAATGTGGGTTCCTTACTTTTTGCTAAGATGATTTGGCAATTTGCTGTTGTTACATGGATGCCCCTGGGACTGGTAGCGACCGGCCATCAGATGTTCAGCGTTTTTTTTGGGCTAACATTGGCCTGGTACTTTATTCAATGGCCTACACCCGAAAGGGTCTCCAACCTTTTGCAATTACGTGGAGATGAAAAAGAAATGGTAATTAGCCGTGGAGATGCCTTCAAATAAAAAGACAACTGCCAGAAAGAGCAGTTGCTTTTTTGAAAAGGTAAAGTCGTTAGAAAGTTATGCCGAAACTGAAGGCATTTAGTTTAGGTCCTTTGTCTTCAATATACAATTCATTGAGATCATAGTTGAAGAATAAGTCTACATCCTGGTAGCCCACTTGCAGGCGCAAACCGTAACGGATGTTATTAAGGTAGAAATTGTCATGGTCGTGCACCTTTTTCTTATCTCCGTTTTCGTTAAAGGTCTGTTTGCTGTAACTGTCTATTCGATATCCAACGTATGGACCTACCCCAAACCGAAAGGAATCGGAACCGTGGCCATCAAAGAAACTGGGCTTTCTGCGGTTGCCACCAAAATCGTAGATAGGAATGAGCGAAGCATTGATGTACGCAGCAGTTAGTTTACTTTTAATGTAATCCACGTCCCGGGTGTCGAGGCTAAAGATAACCGAGTTGTCGTCTTTACTCATTTGCGTTTGTGCGTTTTGATATTTGAAATTATACCAGCTTATCCCCAGCCCGCTCTCCAGAAAGAATTTCTTTGAGATTCGGGTTCTTAGGTTAGAATTAATTCCCACGTACCAAGACCCCCACGGTTTTACGGTATACAAACTATTTTCCGCATCCGGAAATTGACCCTCCGACAAGTAGTTATTCATCCCGATGTCAAAATTTATCGAATGATAGGTCCTGCGGCCATGCCATTTTTTATTGGTATACGTGTCCCAGTCCTCGTCATCGCTATCATCCGTATACACGGTCTCCTCCTGAGTAACATCCGATTCATCAGGATTTGTAAGCAGATAATCGGAAGATGATTCCTGTTGCTTAACCGTATCCTTTTGTTCCAGCTTGGCAATTAAGTCGGTCATTAATTTCTGGAAATCATATTTTTTCATGGTTTCCAGATCGTTTTTATCCTGAACGGTA
>JAEUUB010000901.1 GCA_016787745.1 Cyclobacteriaceae bacterium | reverse complement strand
ATACCCGCTGCCTCCGGTAAGCCGGATTGTATTGTTCGGGTTGGGTGAATATTTGAGACTAAGGCGGGGAGTGAAAATATTGCCGTGCACATTGTGCCGGTCATAGCGCAATCCCGCCAGGGTTGTAAACGTATTTGATACTTGAATTTCATCCTGCACAAATATACCGGGCAGGTAGGTTACATCTGGTTGATTAACGCCCTCCAGGGTTGAAGTACTCACGGTGTTGTCATCATAAAAAATATAGCGAAAGGGCAGGCCGGTTAGTAAGTCGTGGTTGCCCAGCTTCTTATTCCATCTAAGTTGCGCAAACCCAACTTGTTGGTGCGCCAGATATTTTACGATTCCATAATACGAATCCTGTTTATGGTAGTTGTAGGAGTAATCAACAAAGAAGGGCGACCTACTGTTAAACTGATAATTGCCGATTACTTCGGCCCGATGGGTATAGATGGATTCTGCATAAATCTGATCGCTTCCGCGGAAGGCGGGTGTCCAGGACAATTCACCACCCCATCGATTTTCATAGATATACCGGCCCGCTAACGAAAAATTCTTTTCGGAAGCCCGATGAAAACTCCATTTATTAAAAAGCGAAATTCTGTTTTGCAGGGTAACATCCGTGAAGTTATCCTTATTAACATCTTTTTTCTGATTGTAGTTAAAGTAATTTATACCAAGTACACTGGCGGATTTTTTCACTTTTAAGCCTGCCGAAAGATCAAGATTATATTCACCCAGGGTTGTACCAAAAGCATCCACTTTCAGTTTAGGAACAGTTGTAGGATCCTGTGTAATAATGTTAATTACTCCACCCACCGCTTCTGATCCATAAAGTGTGGAGGCCGGACCTTTCACAATTTCCATTCGTTTTACCAGGCTGTTGGGAATTCCGGCTAATCCATACACCGTAGCCAGACTACTTACGATGGGCATCCCATCTATCAGTATCATGGTATAGGGTCCCTCCAGTCCATTGATGTGGATATCGCCCGTGTTGCAAACGTTACAATTAATTTGCGGCTGAACGCCATTTACCAATGAAAGGGATTCAAAAATATTAGGTGTAGGATTTTTCAAAAAGAAGGAGGGAGAATAAACTTCAACAGGTATGGATGAATTCATTCTGGTAACTTCCTTCATTGTGCCCGTAACCACCACGGCCTCGAGTTGCGAAACATCTTCCTCAATGGCCATATCTATCGAAGTAATTCCATTCATAACCACAATATCTTGCTGAAAGGGTTTGTAGCCGATACCCGAAACTTTTAGCGTATACTTTCCTTCTTTAATGTGTTCAATACGGAAGTGCCCCGCTTCATCTGTACTTGCGCCCCGGGTTGATCCCTGAACCAATACATTAACAAACGCCACCGCCTTACCCTTGCTGGTGATGGTGCCGCTAAGGGTACCCGTTTGAGCCAGGCTGACTTTTAGTATAAAAAGAAAAACTATGGAAAGGATACTCTTCATATTTTAGAGTAGCAAACTTATATAATTAGAATTAACGAAACAAATTTTTAGATAAGTCTAAAAAATTATTTATTAAAACCTTCGATTTTGACAGTTTAATCCCCCTTTTCTTGAAAATTATAAAAATCGGGTGCTCAACCCGTTATAATGCAAGACAGCA
Organism: Cyclobacteriaceae bacterium; assembly: GCA_016787745.1. Classification (GTDB taxonomy): domain Bacteria; phylum Bacteroidota; class Bacteroidia; order Cytophagales; family Cyclobacteriaceae; genus ELB16-189. The sequence goes on along the minus strand of JAEUUB010000901.1, from coordinate 354 downwards.
TTAGACCATTATATAAATAGAAATGCTCCCGTGTTCAGTTTTGATTGAACAAAATTTTCGTTGGTATGGAGCTATTAAGTATTTGGACAGCAACCCAGCAGATAACTCATTCCTAATGGAGAAGCACCTCCTTGTTGGAAGAAGGGTTCGAACAATTAGCAGCCAACGATTATTTCGCCAGCGCTGTAATTTTCTCCATTCTGCTCTTAAGCTTGGCAATTGCGTCCAGATATTTTTGTTCCCACTTTTTAAGATTAGCCGTTTCACGATTGGCGGCTTCGTATTGAAATGCAGGTAACATCCAGGATGCATAGCCGCTGTAAGGATCGGGAGAGGCATACAGCGAACGATACC
>JAEUUB010000872.1 GCA_016787745.1 Cyclobacteriaceae bacterium | reverse complement strand
TCGGATGGAAAGATATTTGAATCTACACCCGACAAGCTTAATCCGGTAGGGGAGATTGAAGATATTCGGTTTGAATATGAAGCCCGAACGACCATAAAACCCTATGGTGAGATTGTGGCTGATGTGTTTAATATCTTTGTTGATTCCGATGCTGGTCCCGCAGAGGATGCATACGTTCGCTGGCGTTTTTCCGGAACCTATGAAGTACTTACCTATCCGCACCTGCGCACAATCTGGACACCGCCCTACACACCTTATAAAGCCCCCGAACCCTGCAGCGGCTATATCTTAATTGGTGGACCTAATGGTGGTACTTTGGTGCAGGTAGATGAATGTAAATGTTGTACCTGTTGGATCAGCGCACCCGAAGTTGTACCCCAACTCTCCGACACTCAATTGATCGGCCAAAATCAATTTAAAAATATTAAAGTGGGCGAAGTGCCAATTACTACCGCAACTTTCCATAAGCGATATCAGGTTACCGTAGAGCAAATGAGTCTTTCGAAAAATGCTTTTGAGTTTTTCAAACTTATCAGGGCCCAGAAAGAAGGCGCTTCCAGCTTATTTCAGCCTCCTTCAGGTGAGATAAAAGGAAACGTGAGTCCACGTAACACATCAGATCCCGTGTTAGGATTTTTTTGGGCATCCTCGGTTAAAGAAAAATCAATTTTTATTGAGCGGAGTGATATTCCCTACTTGATTACGCCCATGGACTCAATACGGTATGCATGCACAAATTTTCCCAATTCAACCACACAAAAACCAAAAGGGTGGTGAAAAGCAGGTTTTTATTTGTTATGGGATTTTTGGCTTGGGTTATAAATGCGCAGGCACAACTTTCAAGGGAAGAGTTATCAAAAAGATTTAACAGCTATCAATCCGTTTGGATAAAAAACAGATTGCACCTTGTTCTAAATCAAACCAAATTTTCGCCAGGTGATACAGTCTGGTTTAAGGCATATTTGCTGGCAGATGATAATAAAATAGTTCCGGGCAGGCAACTTGTGAATGTCAATCTGATCGACTCTAAAGGCGAAAGTAAGATCCATATCTTATTTACTATTAAGGATGGCATTGGGAATAATCAGATAATCATTCCCGATACCCTGTCGGCAGGAATTTATCTACTCACGGCATATACCAATTGGATAAGGAATTTTGGGGATGAACTCATATTCAAAAAGAAAATCTCAATTGTAACGTCAAACACAATTCTCGAACAACGAGAGCCAATCTATGACATGCATGTTGAAGGCGGACATCTGATTGCCGGCATTTTCAATCGGATTGTCTTTCGTACCTCAAAGGCAGGGTCATCCGTCCGAATAGAGAACCATTTAAATCAGCAAGTTGGAACGGTCCATAGCAATAAATACGGAATAGCTGTATTTGAATTTACCCCAGAAAAAGGCTCTTCGTACTTTGCTCACGCGATCGATGATGATTTCAAAAGCCCCTTACCCGCGGTTGAAGATGACGGATGCAGCATTCACTTAAACTTTGCCACCGGTAGTATAAATCCTAACCTAAAAATAGAAATTCCAACTTCATCCAAATACCGCGGTGATTTATTTGCCTTTATTGTGTCGCAAAACAAAATATACAGCAGTTCTGTGGTAACTATGGATGGAAAAGACAGTATAGTTCTGCCAATACCTATTGATAAATTACCTGTAGGAGTTGCACAGATATCGATTCTTACAAGCTCCGGTAAGCTTTTGGCAAGTCGTGATTTTTATTGCTCTTCAAATACTCAAGTACAAAGAATGATAGAATTGGATAAGGAGGTCTATCACACACGCGAAAAAATTACTGCGCGAATTTCTTTGAAAGATCCGGATGGGAAACCCTTGAGTGGTGAATTTTCGGTGTCTGTACTTAATAAAGAACTTTTTGACAGTACAGAGGATTTTCTTTTGAATGAACCAACAGTGCATGACTTAGAAAACTCTCTAATCAATCAACCTGATTCCTCCTGGAAAATTGCGATTAATAATTGGTCGGTCACTGCCCCCCGGCCCGTACCTTGGCAGGAAATAATTTCCGACAAAAACGTTTTGCCAAAATATCCCAAAACGGATATGATTGAGAAAACTGGTCTTGCTTATATTGGAAATACAGACGAGGCTGTACCGGACGAAACGCAAGTCATGTTTTATCTTCAAAAGAATAGCATTCCTCATCAGACTTTTATAATGCAAGGAAGAGCAGGACTTGTGATTCCGGAAATTTACGGGGATGATGAATTTTTCTATATGGCGAGAACCCCGAGAGGCAAGGAAATTCAAAACTTGCGTATGAATTGGGAAGACGATCAAATACAATTACCCCATGCCCCGGTTTGGAAAGAATCGAAGGAGATCGATTCGTATGCTGAATTCTCTTCGAAACGAAAAATAATTAATCAATCATTCAATGTTTACACGCCAGAATTGACTAATTCAGTAAAGGAAGCATCTTCCTTTGAAGGGGAATTAGCCAGTGCCGATGTGGTGGTAATGGTTCAGGATTTTTTGATCTTTCCTACGATGGCTGAATTAATAAGAGAAGTTATTCCATCCCTTTATCATCGTAAAACCAGGAAAGGAGAAATTGTGCGGGTAGGACTGTTGCCGCCTATGATAGAGACCCATGATCCTCTTTATATTATTGATGGCGTTGCTACCAAAAACACAAATTTTTTTCTTAGTCTGAAACCGGCAGATATAATCTCGGTGAAAATCATAAACGATCCTAAAAAGTTAATGCCGCTTGGGCTTTTTGGCAGAAATGGTATTGTGCTTGTGCAAACCAAAACCGGTGAGGCCAGAGAACCTTTAGATGATCCTAAAAAGAAGATCACGGGATTAAATAAAACTTTATCTTTCGCCACCCCCTGGGAAAAGAGTGAGATTACATACACCCCCTTTTTCCGATCAACAATTTACTGGAATCCAACGATCAGTACAGACACCAATGGCCAGGCAGAATTTAAATTTACCTGTACAGATGACATGGGTCGCATGAACATTCGAATTGAAGGTATGGCGAATGGAAAACCCTTTTCGATTCTAAAAGGGTTTGAAGTAGTTAAATGACCTACACTTTGCAGCCCGGCTATTTCAAGCTTTTATTAAAGAAATCAATAGTCCTTTGCCAGGCAAGTTCGGCAGCAGGTTTATCATACCGGGGTGTACTGTCGTTATGAAATCCATGATTAACCTCCGGATAGATATAGGCGGTATATACTTTTTTATTCTCTTTTAACAGATTTTCATAAGCAGGCCAGCCCTCATTTACGCGTGTGTCTAAACCCGCATAATGTAATAGGAGTGGAGATTGAATTTTAGGGACATCCTCTGCAGCGGGTTGTCCACCATAGAACGGAACGGCTGCGGATAAAGTAGGGATTCGAACGGCCATCATATTAGAAATCCAACCTCCAAAGCAAAAACCAACAACGCCAACTTTTCCCGTACAATCTGGGTGCGCTTTCAAGTGGTTGTAAGCGGCTATAAAATCCTCCAGCATTTCATTGCGATCGCGTTTGCTTTGCATAGCGCGGCCATCATCATCATTGCCTGGATATCCCCCCAGAGGAGTAAGTACATCGGGAGCTAATGAAATAAAACCTGCTAAAGCGGCTCTGCGCCCAACATCTTCTATGTATGGATTTAATCCCCGGTTTTCATGCACAACAATTACACCGGGTAGTTTCCCTTTTGCGTCAGCAGATTTTGAAAGTAGTCCCTTTATGCTGCCGCCTCCTTTAGGCGAATCATAATTGATATAGTCTGATTTTAGGCGTGGATCATTGGGTTGAACCTGAAGGATATTATAATCCGGACTGATAAAACTCAGGAGCGAAGCCACCGTAACACCTCCCACGGCATATATAGAAAGCTTATCAAGAAATTCCCGTCTTTCAATGCGGTTATGCGCATAAGCATCATATAAATCAAACACTTCTTGCTTAATGTCTTCCTTGCTAAGTTTTTTCATGGTGATACTATATTAGTTGATGAGTTAAGGTATGAAAATATAAATTCTGTTAAGAAGTATTTTCTATAAAAGGCTCGATAGCATAGTAAAGGATTCAATTTTATACATTGATGGATGATAAGAACTTTTTCCCTTGCTTATTGTACTCATGTTGTGCAATCGATCTTTTTACTGTAATTTTTTCCTGAGATTTGTCCAGTTAGCCACATCCTCTTCGTAGTGGGTAATTAAGACTAAGGTAGAGGTTTCGTGTAAGTGATCCACAAGGTATTTGTTCACACGCGCTTTTTGAGTTGGGCTGAGAAATTGAAAGGGTTCATCCAACAACAATAATTCTTTTGGTGACATAAACAGTGCGATCAATAGTGCTAATTGTAATTCACCATTAGAAAGATGTTGCAAACGCTTTTGAAGCAGATGATCGATTTCAAAAAAGTCGATAATGGATTTTGTGCTCTTCTTTAAATCCAGATAATTATGAACGGTGAGTAAGGAAGTAGCGCTATCCAAAAAGTGCACGTGCTCTGGGCCAAGGTAACTGATTCGATTTTTAATATCCCAAATTGATTCCCCTGTGCCTCTGCGTTTGCCGAACAGATATACTTGCTCACTATAAGCCATAGGGTGATCGGCATAGATAAGACTGAATAGCGTGGTTTTGCCCGAGCCATTAGGCCCTGTTAGTGCCCATCGCTCACCGCGATTGATTGTCCAGGTCAGGTTCTTTATAATAACAGTACTGCCATACCGAATTTGAAGATTGCGCATTTCTACGACAGGTTCAGTCGCCTTACTAGCGATTTGGGGTGGAGAGAAATCGATAGACTCAACTTCACGATGAATGTGTTTTGTAACAACAGCGTGAGAGGCACTCAATTCAATTTTTTGGGTAATGGTATTTGGGAGATGGGGGTGATCATGATCAGAAACTACCAATTGAATGCCATAGCGGTTAACCAGATAATCCAGAAATTCTTTAAGCTCGATTCGACTTTTGAGGTCTAGTCCTTCAAACGGATAATCGAGCAACAATATTTTAGGCAGGCCATCCAATAACTGTTTCAAAATGATAATCTTTTTGAACTGGCCATTACTCAACCGCGGGAGTTCAAGGTTAAGTAAATGATCGATATTGAAAGTTTCC
>JAEUUB010000869.1 GCA_016787745.1 Cyclobacteriaceae bacterium | reverse complement strand
TTTCCAGGGCCGCTTAAAGTCAATAAGGTTGTCACCCACCTTCACCTCCGTTTTTCCATGCAAGTCAATAGCTACCTTCTCAATCATCTCTTCCACCAGATTCATCATCCAATGGTAATCTTTGTAAGCAACGTAAAGCTCAACCTGCGTAAACTCGGGATTATGAAATCGCGACATGCCTTCGTTGCGGAAGTCTTTTGAAAACTCATACACTCCATTGAACCCGCCCACGATTAATCGCTTTAGATATAGTTCATTGGCAATGCGCATATACAGCGTCATATCCAACGTGTTGTGATGGGTTTTAAATGGTTTGGCAGCAGCCCCCCCATAAAGCGGTTGAAGGATAGGCGTTTCTACCTCCAGATATCCCTTATTGTTGAGGTACTCACGCATGGAATTTACCAAATGGGTACGCTTAATGAAGGCCTCGCGCACATGCGGGTTTACCACCAGATCGACATAACGCATGCGGTATCGTTGTTCGGGGTCTGTAAAGGCATCGTGCAGGACTTTATTCCCCTGCTCATCCTCGGTCTCTTTTACAATGGGCAGCGGCCGCAACGCTTTGGTAAGAACCTTATAAGAAGTAACATGAACAGAGATTTCTCCGGTTTGCGTAGTGAACACATACCCCTTTACCCCGATAATATCTCCAATGTCTAACAGCTTTTTGAATACTGTATTATACAAGGTTTTGTCTTCGCCTGGGCAAATATCATCCCTTCTAAAATATAACTGAATCCGACCCGTTTCGTCCTGCAATTCGGCAAACGAGGCATTTCCCATTACCCTACGCGACATGATTCGGCCCGCCAGCGATACATCTTTGTAATCAATCTTTTGGTTTGGGTAATGTTCATGAATATCAGCCGCTGAGGTGTTGACTTCAAATAATTCGGGCGGATAAGGATTAATCCCCAATTTGGCAAGTTCCTGAAGGCTTTGTCTGCGGATGAGTTCCTGTTCGCTTAAGTGCATAGTTCTGTAACTAAATAAGGGGCAAAGTTAATAAAAGCTTATGAAGTTACCGGTTGCCAGTTGCCGGTGGGGACTGACTGGAAACAGGTAACTGGTAAACTATTTTTCTTTTCTACGTGCTATTTCTTTACGGATTAAGGTAAGCTCCCGGCTGCTTTGGCCGGCCACAGAAGTATTTTCAGTAGCCCTCCGGATTAAATAAGGCATAACTAATTCTACTGGGCCATAGGGCACATACTTGGCTACGTTATATCCGGCTTTGGCCAGATTAAAGGAAATATTATCGCTCATGCCCAACAGTTGTGCAAACCAAACCCGGGTATCGTTATTCTTCAAACTGTGCTTTTCCATCAATACGGTGAGGTAATGATTGCTGTATTCGTTATGCGAACCACACACAAGGCTAATGCGTTGTTTGTTATCCATGCAAAAGGCAAGCCCACTGTTAAACGCATTGTCTGTGGCTTGCTTGGTTGGCCAGATTGGATTTTCATATCCCATTTTTTCGGCACGCTCGGCTTCCTTTTCCATATAGGCACCGCGTACCATCTTTACACCCAGATAATAATTGTGCATGGCTGCATCATGAAAAGCATTGCGCAGATTATCCAACATGTCTTTTCTGTACATCTGGTAGGTATTGAATACTATGGCCTGCTTGGTATTAAATTTCCTCATCATTTCATAGACAATCGTGTCAATTACGTTTTGGATCCAGGTATCTTCCGCATCCACCATTACAGGTACGCCATAGTCGTGTGCCCGTGTACAAATGTTTTCAACCCGCAACTGAAAGTGCTTAAAAGCCTCCGCTTCTTCTGCCGATAAAGCTTCCTTAGCCTGAACTTTTGTAAGCAGTTCAATGTCAGCCAGACCGGTGGCCTTAAATACGGTGAAGGGTATGGCGGAATTTCCTTTTGCCTTGTCCAGCGTTTTTAAAATTTCTTCCATGGTGTTGTCAAAGAAGGCTTCTGTGTTTGCCCCTTCGGCAGAAAAATCGAGAATCGTTCCCACATGAAAGCGGTTCAGCGTATCGATGGTCTGCTGGCTGCGATCAATGGTTTCGCCACCGCAAAAATGTTCAAATACGGTAGTCCTGATTAATCCCTTTATAGGAAGGCGCAACGCTAAACCTACCTTTACCAAACCCGTGGCTATGGAAGAGATAAAAGGGTTGTTTACCAACGAAAAAATGAAATTTGCCTTCTTCAATTGCCAATTGGTCTTATATGAAAAAGCTACCTGGGTGTCGTCAAACTGTATGTTAGATTGTATTTCCATGAGATTAAGCTTGCTTCGCAAATATAAGATTGTGGCAGATTTTTAGTGAGCAAGGCCCTCC
>JAEUUB010000855.1 GCA_016787745.1 Cyclobacteriaceae bacterium | reverse complement strand
ATATAAGTTTCCATCGCGGCCTGTGGTAAGACTTACACTTGAGCCTCCAACATTTGATGCAAACAAGGTAGTACTTGGAGTACCTGATAAATCAAGTGAGTAGATCCAATTGCTGCAATAATCCTGATAGAAGAAATTGCCAATATAAGAGGCTGGATAATTTGTAAACGCAGGATTAAAAAACGTTCCGCCAGTTATCGCGCATCCGGTCGGTGCAGGGCCCGAATGGTTATATGAAAAAACAGGATTTGTAAATGCAGGGTTTGAGCTATTTCCTTCTGCAGTTGGCCAGCCAAAATTACGACCCCCTTGTGTCGCATCGTTAATTTCCTCTACAGCGCTTTGGCCTACATCATTCACATATATTTTTCCGGTAACGGGTTGAACAGAAAGCGTATATGGATTGCGAAGCCCGTAGGCCCACACGCGCTTGCGCTGTTCGGAAGCACCCACAGAATAAAACGGATTGTCCGTTGGTGCAGATCCATCCTTATTAATCCGCAACAGTTTACCGTGGTAGGTATCCAGATTTTGAGCATTGGATCCCGTTGCGTTATCACCAATGGCTACATATAATTTTCCATCCAATCCAAAGCCAAGGGCACCCCCATTATGATTGGTTGCTCCGGTCAGATTATCTAAATCTAAAATCAGCTGTTCACTTCCTGCCATGGCAACATCGCCATTGGCTGTATAACGAACAATTCGATTATGAATGGGAGCAGTATTGGTCGTGTAGTAGAGGTAAATAAAATTATTAGTTGTGAAATCAGGATCGAGAGCAACCCCTATCAAGCCGCGCTCTCCTGACGAGTTAACGGTTAAAGAAACAAAGGGCGTGGCAAGCAAAGTGCCATTTTTTATTACGCGCAGCGCACCGGTTTGTTGTGCAACAAAAATTCTACCGTCTGCAGCAAACGCCATCACGGTGGGTGAATTAATTGAACTTCCCACTTGCTCTCTCAAGAATCCAGGTAGCAAAGTCTGTGGATAAGCAGACCCAATACTGAATACGAAAAACAGGATTTTTTTCACTTCCCTAAGTTAATGGAAGTGTAGGCATATGGTGTTTCACTTAACGTGAAATAAGTACGTCTAAAGGATTTAGCAACTCAGCCTTCAAATCCAATCCGTTGATGCGAGCCATCACAAAACGGCTTATTGGAGGAAGCTCCGCATCGGCAAAAAGCAGTTACCTTATTTTTCTTTGTAAGATTTCCGGATTGGTCTTTTATCGTGACGTTGCCATACACCATGAGCGGACCATTACGGGCAGTCTCAACAATGGTTTCCGCTTCAACGTTCAACTTCTCATCGTTTGTTTGGTCATTCATAAAATAACTTAGCGCACCTGATGGGCATTTTTTTATCTGTTCGACAATCTGCTGAGTTGTTCCACCTTCGGGTGTAACCCAAGGTCGCTTGCGGGGATCAAAGACAGGGGGTAGTCCTTTAAAGCATATAGCCGAATGAATGCATAAGCCCGGTTTCCAAACAACGGATACTTCTCCGTTGGTATATTTCTTGGTAATGTCCTTCATGGGTGTATCGCTTTAAAGTATTCTCAATCCTACAAAAAATTATAGATTCTCTATTAACTATACAATTTACAAAAACGCAATTGACAACCTTTCAAATTATTTAAACCCTGTGGTCAATTGTTGAGTTTTGTCAACTATCAATTTATTTGAGTTTACTAACCCAACTTTGAATTAATTTCAATAGGATTCGAAAGCGTTTTGTGCACAGGACACTTCTCGGCAATCTCTAATAATTTTTGCCTTTCGTCCGCAGATAAATTTCCCTCCAAATAAATGTCCCGGGTAAAAATGGTTTTATACTCTGCTTTCTCAAAACTAACCTCCACTTTGATTTTATCTACCGACCATTTTTTTCTATCCGCATACATGCGAAGGGTAATGGCTGTGCAGGAGGCCAATGAGATCATTAAAAATTCACCGGGGGCCGGGCCCGTATTTGTTCCGCCTACCTCTTCGGGTTCATCGGCAACTATGGTTTTACCCGATGCAAACAATTCCGTGCGATAGTGCTCCTTCCCAATTATTGCCGTTACCATTTTTAAAATGATTTATTCATCACAAAAAACTCTTGCGTGTAGCGCTGGCGCACTGCTAATTCACGCTCCTTTAAATTATCATTAGGTAGTTCCTCAACATCTCCAGGATAGCCAATAGCCATAACCACGGTTGGCTCATGTGTTTCCGGAATGTTTAATGTCTCAATCGCCTTTTGCCTTTCAAAGCCACCCATTTGATGAACGTTTAAACCCAGTTCCGTTGCCTGAATAGAAAGCAGGGCATTGGCAGCTCCTAAATCAAATCGAGCAGAGCCATTCGGTTTGTCATTACGAAGAAATGTTTTCCGATTCATCGCCAAAATCAACAACGGGGCTTTCTCGGCCCAGATTTTGTTTCCAATCTCTAACGTATCGAAAATTTTATTCCACAAGTCGGGTTGCTCTTTTGTGGCGTACAAATAAACCCAGGGTTGTTCGTTGCTGCTGCTGGGCGCCCAACGCGCTGCTTCAAACAAAGAATTTATCTTTTCCAGTTCAACCGGTTTATCGGCATAGGCCCTTCGGCTTCTTCGCTGCTGGATTAATTGATTTACCGGAAATTCCACTTCCCCCGATTTCTTCATAGGTTGAGCAATAGATTCTATCATAAATGTAAGGTCTTTCTTTATCAAACACACAAAACGTTAAACCGTTCAATCTTCAATTAAAATTCCCATTTTCCCCATCTGGTAATCGCGCATGGCTTCCATAATTTGAGTTTGAGTATTCATTACAAACGGACCGTGAGAAACCACTTCCTCATTCAAAGGTTCGCCACTTAACAA
>JAEUUB010000798.1 GCA_016787745.1 Cyclobacteriaceae bacterium | reverse complement strand
TTTTTTATTCCCACCTGCAAAGCTACCTGGTAGCTGCCCAGGTAGGCGGTATCTACAGAAAACTCGATGTATTGCCGGGTGAAATCAAAATAGCCAAGGTCCTTCAATTGTAAATCAATCCGCTCCCGTTCTTTGTTGAGTTTATCCTGATCGTACCGATCATTAACTTTTATCAGACTGGCCGCTCGGGTATTTTGAATAATCGAATCAATTTTTCTATCCTCAATTTGAAAAAAGATAGTATCGTACAGGGAGGGACGGCCAGGGGTTATTTCGTAAACAACACCCACTCTCTTTTTATATTCTTTCGTGCGATAATGGATCGTGTTTTGAAAATACCCTCGATTAAACAGATAGTCCGACAATTTTTCAACGGTAGCGTCCAGACTCGTGCTATCAAAAACGGCCACAGGCTCACCCCATTGCATGAAGAGATTTCCATTTTCAATTTTACCATCAAGGGTAGCCACCTTTTCCTGCTTTCGGTATTGAAGCGAGGTTGTTTTCTTTTGATTTTTTGATGCGGCAATTTTGCGGTCGAATTTTTCTACAGTTTTTGTCTTTTTGTCAATGAATTTTTGTTGATTATATCTTTTCTTTCCTTCCTGATGCATCCATACCAAAGAATTGATAGGCAACCCAAGAAGTTTTCGATTTACCTTCTTTACATATAAATCCGAAAGCCCCTCTTTATTAAAACCCTTGGGTGCTTCGATGCTTTGGCGGTATAGCAACTTTTGATTTTCCTGAAGATAGCGGGTACCCAAACAGCCGCTGGCGAGCCAGGCCAGTAAAAGGAATGAAAAAAGTTTTATAGGTTTACCCACGTATGATCTCAAAAGCTAAAATTAAGCATCTCAAAGCCCTGCAAGTAAAGAAATACCGAAAACAGGAGCAATGCTTTGTGGTGGAAGGCACGAAAAGCGTCATCGAATTGATAAAGGCAGACTTTGAGGTAACATGGCTGGCTGGAACAAAGCACTTTTTAGAGGAGCAGGAAAGATTGCTTAGGAACCTGAAAGCGGAGGTAGTCTTGGCTACCGCAATGGAATTAGTTGCCGCTGGAAGTTTTAAAACGAATGATGGTGCGCTGGCAGTTGCCCGAATGAAATCCAACACCTCTTTTACCCCCGACCAGAATGAACTAGTGCTGGTGCTGGACGATATCCGCGATCCGGGTAATCTGGGCACCATCATACGTACTGCAGACTGGTACGGAGTGAAACACATAATTGCCTCCGAGGAGTCAGCAGACTTTTATAATCCAAAAACATTAAGTGCAACGATGGGATCTTTTAGCCGGGTGGAGGTTTTCTATACCGATATTCAAATGTATC
>JAEUUB010000816.1 GCA_016787745.1 Cyclobacteriaceae bacterium | reverse complement strand
TACTGCTGCGGTTACTAATATGGCTAGTATGTTTGGGTATGCCTATGACTTCAACCAAAACATTGGAGCCTGGAATACCTCAGCCGTTACCAATATGAGTAGAATGTTTGAAGACGCCTTTGACTTCAATCAAAACATTGGTACCTGGAATACCGCAGCTGTTACCACTATGAGGGGTATGTTTATTGATGCCTATGCCTTCAACCAAAATATTGGCACCTGGAATACCTCGGCTGTTATCGATATGAGCAGAATGTTTGATTTTGCTACTGCCTTCAACCAAAACATTGGCGCCTGGAATACCGCGGCCGTTACCGACATGAGTGGTATGTTTGCTGATGCAAGCGCCTTCAACCAAAACATAAGTGGCTGGAATTTAAACCCAAGCGTTAATGTAACGGGCATGTTTAATAATAGTGGGATAAATTGTAGTAATTACTCAGCCACCTTAATCGGGTGGAGTGCCAATCCATCCACACCCAATGGCAAAGCACTCGGGGCAACCGGCCGTCAGTATGGCACCAATGCAGCAGCCGCAAGAACTAATTTGATTTCAATAAAAGGTTGGACAATTACCGGTGATACGCCCTCTGGAATAGATTGCAGTATTGCCGCCACACCCAGCATCATATCATTTACTCCAACCACCGGACCCATCAGCACAACTGTAACCATCACGGGAACAAACTTTAGTGCAACTCTTTCAAACAATACGGTAATGTTTAATGGAACAACTGCTGTTGTTACTGCAAGTTCGGCAACATCCATTACCTGCACCGTTCCGGTAGGTGCTACTTCGGGAAAAATTTCAGTAACTGTCGCAGGTAGCACCGCTACAAGTGGTGGTGACTTTACCGTTACTACAACCAGTACTACAATCACGATCAACTCCGTGCCGCTGGCCACTGTTGTAGAAGGCGACCTTGTATTGGATTTAGTACCGTTGATCGTAGTATCCGGTACGCTTGATGTTAATTCCATTCAGATATTAACACCCCCCGCCAGTGGTGCAGTAGCTTCCATTACCAATGGCATCCTTACAATCAATTATGCCGGGATACTTTTTAACGGAAGCGAATCTATTGAAATAGAGGCCTGCGATACAAACAACACCTGTACACAGCAAGTATTTACCATTGAAGTTTCCGGTGACCTCGTGATTTACAATGCCGTGTCACCCAATGGAGATGGTTTAAATGAAACCTTTATCCTTGAAAACATTTCTACGTTGCCCGAAACACAAAAAAACAAAGTCACCATTTACAATCGCTGGGGTAGTAAAGTTTTTGAAGTCGAGAACTACAACAATGATGATCGGGTATTTAAAGGCGTTGGCGATAACGGGGGCGAACTTCCATCAGGCACGTACTTCTACAAAATTGATTTTGAAAATCGCGAAAGTAAGACGGGCTATCTCGTGCTTAAAAAATAGAAACTCAATCATCCAGTCCATCACATTATCATGTGATGGTATCACCCCCGAAAACTGATTACTTTTAAATATGAAATCAGTTTACCCTCTTTTATTGATTTTAATTGCCTTTAATGCGCACGCGCAAATCACCAGCACGTTCGATACCGATGCCGATGGGTGGACATTCTCAAATAATGGCACCCCGGTAACCGTAAATCATAATGCCAGCAATGGTAATCCGGCTGGGTATGCGGCCACCGCACCTTACTCGGCCAATGCCACCGCCACCTCACAAGGCTGGTTTGCACCCGCTAAATTTTTGGGTACCCATGTTGCCCGATCATACGGTATGAATCTTCACTTTGATATGCAGCAAGCTTTTGTCGGAACAGCATCCAGCGGGCAGGGCGATGTGCGCATCCGGACTTCCGGCAGTTTTGTTATTGTTTATTCACTACCCGTTAAACCAGCAGTTGCTCCGGCATGGTCATCGTACACCATAAAGTTGGATGAAACCGGTGGGTGGCGGATTGGCAGCACCGGAGGCGCGTTGGCTACTAAAAATGATGTGCAGCGTGCACTCTCTAACATTGAAACCATTGAAATCCGCGGAACATATCTGACTATCGCCAATAACGTAGTAGGATTAGACAATGTAATACTGGAACAAAAAGCATTAGGCATTGCACCTGTGGTAACAACGCTATCGGCCACATCGGGCAAACCGGGTGACATCATCACCATCACGGGTACCGGTTTCAACACTACACCAACCAATAATTCAGTATCGTTTGGCATCTACACCGAAGTGAAAGGCCAGGTTCAATCGGCCACGGTAACGCAGTTAACGGTTGTTGTTCCACCGGGCGCAACCTACGGCCCTATAACCATTACCAACCTTGTAACCGGCCTCACCATAAAAACCAATTCGCACTTTAATCCCTTGTTTGATGGTGGAGGACGAATTATCCCGGCTTCATTCAAACCTAAATTCGATGTCTCAACTATTCTAATTGAGGCTGTTTCTGCTGCCGATATAGATGGTGACGGTTGGATTGACTTGGCCGTAACAAACGACTTCGCTGATCGGGTGATTGATATTTACCGCAATCTCGGGACAGGCGGAACGCTTTCTCCTGCTTCATTCGATGTAAAAGTGAGTGTTGCCTATACGGGTGTAAGCTCCAATGGTACCGGGCTTTGGTTTGCCGATTTGGATGGCGATGGAAAATTAGATGCGGTTACTTCCACTTCATCAGGAGGAATTGGTCGCTATGTTACTTTCCGCAATACCAGCACACCAGGAAACATTTCATTCGAAGCACCTGAGTATTGGATGGGTGGCACGGATGAAACACCCATTGCTTTAGTAGCCGATCTGGATGATGATGGTCGCCCCGATTTCGTGTCGGGCGAAGGCGCAATACCCGGAGCGATGTGGTTCAATCAAAATATCAGCAACCCCGGCAACATTGAGTTTGGTAGTTATGTGGGGCCGGTTGGTCTTTCGGTCGTGAATGGTTTTTCTGGCGCTAACGCAGGAGATTTGAATGGCGATGGAAAACCCGAGCTAGTTGTTTCTAATGCACAGGGTGGTGCGATTGATATCTTACAAAATACTTCCACCCCAGGCTCTCCACTATTTATTGAAACCTTTCAGATTGCCGTTAGCCACCGTGCAATCCTTATTGCCGACATGAACTTAGATGGCAAGAATGACCTGATTTATAAAAGTGGTGTTGGGTTTCGCATCCGCCTCAATACCGATACCGATGGCACACTGACCGCAGCCGATTTTTCTACAGAAATCGTTATCACGGGTGATCTTGGGGGAACCGGTGATATTTCAATTGCCGATATAAATGGCGATGGTAAACCTGATATAATAGATCGCGATGATTTTGAAGTAGGCGTTTTTGAAAACAAGTTTTCCGGAGGTGCTTTTGATGCAACGGCTTTTATTCCTGCGTATCAACATCAAGGCGATCAAAGTACGGCCGCTATAGGTGGTGCATTGGTAGCAGATTTAAACGGAGACGGAAAGCCTGAACTCATCACAGGCGTTAGAAGTGGAGGCCCCAGCAAACTCTCCATTTACGAAAACGAAAATGTTCATGCGCCAATAATTGCCGTAAACACTGTATCGCCATTGGCTGCACCTGTAGGTGCCACAGTTACCATCACTGGCGATTTTTTCTCTACAACCCCTTCACAAAATATTGTGCGCTTCGGTTCAGTGCAGGCAACAGTACTTACTGCCACTAAAACGCAACTTACCGTTTCTGTTCCGCCCGGGGCAGCCTATGCTCCTGTTAGCGTAACCAAAGATGGACTGAGTTCTACGTATCGTCTTCCGTTTAAAACTACTTTCTCATCGGGGGTTACATTTGATAACACACACTTTTCTCCTCCTGTGAACTACACCCTTACTGCTGCCGATTATGACATTGCTGTGGGCGACTTAAACAACGATGGCAAGCCTGATGTGGTGGCTGATGCCGGCACCCAAAGTTATGCCTTTCGAAATGAATTTACTTCCGGTGCTATCACCACATCAACATTATTACCAAATGATACCTTAGGCCCAGCCAATTTTCGCGACCCTAAAATACAAGACTTTGATGGCGATGGATATTCAGATGTAATGGATGGTGAAGCCGATGTGAAACGGAATGTTACCACCGGGGCGAATATCAATTTTGCTGCACCTGTCTCCTACACTACAGATGGAAATATCTCGTTTGGCGACTTCAATGCCGATGGCAAAGTGGATGTGGTTGCAACCAACGCCACCATCGCCATGCAAATTCTTGAAAACAGATTAGTGGATAATACCTTTGTTACCATACCACTCTCTTCATTCAGTACTGTCATCAACTTCACCCGGCCTTCGGGCAATGGCGGATCGGTAGTGGCCGGAGATTTTGATGGCGATGGGTTTGATGATGCCATTACTGCCAACTCGAACGCAGATAATATAAGCATCTTCCGAAACTTGGGATTCGGTCGCATTACAACCGCCTCATTTGCGCCTCGTGTTGATATAGCTGTAGGCGATATCCCAAGCCTTATCTATTCTGGTGATTTTGATGCTGATGGAAAACTAGATCTATTATTTCAATATGGAACAGGTACTAATCCAACTATGCTCACCGCCATGCACAACACCAGCACAGTTGGCAACATAAGTTTTACCCGCTTTGATCTTACCAATCCTGGCAACCCAACACGTACTGCCATTGCCGACCTGGATGGCGATGGAAAACCCGAAATCATTAGCACCAGCGAGTCAGGCAATCGCTTTTCGATTTTTAAAAACATTCACACCAGTGGCCCTTTAACCGCTGCTTCTTTTGCTGCTCCGTTTAATACAACGGTAACCGCCCCGCGCGGAATCACCACCGGAGATTTGAATTTGGATGGCAAGCCTGAAATTATTATTACGCGTGCGGCCGGTTTGATCGCGGTGTATGAAAATCTGATTCCAAGTGTATCCATTAATATAACTACTCAACCCTCCTTCACCTATGCCTGTGAAAATACAATAACCACGTTTTCGGTGGATGCATCCGGCACCACCAACATTACGTATCGTTGGCAAAAATTTGATGGCTCTACTTATATTGAGCTAGCCGATGGTGCCGGGTATACCGGAACTGCTGCAAAAACGCTTTCTATCAACACCAGCGTAACAGGCTTTGGAGGAAACGGAGACTATCAGTGTAGAATAAATGGCGACTTATCACCCGAAGTTTTTTCCAACAGTGCCCAACTTACAATCAATGGGCTTCCCTCGCCACCCGATGTGGTGGGGGCAACCGGATGTTCGAGTCCTACTGCTGTTACTTTAACGGCAACCGGTGGCAGCGATGGAGATTATAGTTGGTATGATTCCCCAACCGGTGGAGTTGTGCTAAGTACCAATGGAAGTTTCACTACTCCGCCAATTACAACCACAACAACATACTTTGTTTCTTTAAGAGATACGTTTTGTGAAAGTGCACGAGTGCCTGTTATTGCTTCTATAAATATTTTATCGCAGGCTGTTATCACTGCTAATCAACCTATTGTTAATAGCAGTATCACAACGTGTTCTACAACCAATCTTACGCTTAGTGCTCCGGCAGGCTTTTCATCATACGCCTGGTCGAACGGAGAAACGACACAACAAATTGTTATCAATGCAAGTGGTTCTTATTCTGTTACGGTAATGGATACCGGAGGGTGTCTAAGTCCCTTATCAAATCCCATCTCAGTAACGGTCGTTCCCGCACCTTGCAACAATCAACCTCCTGTTATTAGTACTATGCCACTCACAACAGTCATTGGCTCAACCCTTACTATTAATTTACTTGATCTGATTTCGGATGCTGATGACAATTTGGTTTCTGTATCAATTGTGCAGCCACCCACGAGTACCGCAACAACAAGTATTACTAACAATATCCTTGAGATCAATTATGCCGGATTGGGTTTTACCGGCACCGATCTGTTAACGATACAAGCGTGCGATCTTTTTGGAGAGTGTGTTCAACAACAAATAGAAATTGAAGTAGTAGGTGAAATCGAAGTCTTCAATGCGGTTTCTCCCAATAACGATGGCCTTAACGATACTTTCTATATTAAGTATGTCAATCTGATACCGGAAACTCAAAATAACACAGTTACCATTTTCAACCGCTGGGGAAGTAAGGTTTTTGAAATCGAGAATTACAACAATGATGATCGGGTGTTTAAAGGACTTAACCTAAATGGGGGTGAGCTTCCGTCCGGTACGTACTTCTATAAAATCGAGTTTAGAAGTGATAAATCGCCCTTTAGCGGTTATTTGGTATTAAAGCGATGATTTTGATGATACCGGTAAGCAGCAAGGACAACGGAATTTCTCACATCATTATGTGATTTCAGCAGAGCAATAGAATACAGAAATTTGGATATGAAAAATTTCTATGTCTCCCTACTTTTTCTTTTAGTATCCACGTGCGCGTTTGCCCAGCAAGATCCCCTTTACACGCAATACCTCTTAAACCCACTGGTTATTAATCCCGCCTATGCGGGTCTCAATAACAACTTTAACATAATGGTGGGCTACCGAACGCAATGGACCGGCCTGGAGGGGCAACCTAAAACATTTAATGCCAGTGCGCACACATCGCTGGTTAATAATAAGGTAGGGGCAGGTATTTTAGTTACCAACGATCAAATTGGAAATTTAAAAACCACCGAAGCGAATGCAACATTCTCGTACAAGTTAAACCTGGAAACAAGCATTTTCAGTTTTGGCATGCAGGCCGGAGTGCAAAGTTTTAGAAACGATTATTCTTCGCTCACCATTTTGGATCCGGGCGATCTGGCCTTTACCGGAGGCGAGCAAGGTACCCGAATAAATATGGGCGTAGGGGCCATCTTGAAAAGCGAAAAATATTTTATTGGATTTTCTGTACCCCGGTTACTCCCAACTACTTTTGAGAACGGGGATGAGCAATTTGAGTTGTACAATCAGCATTTCTATCTGATGGGAGCATACGTTTATTATTTGAATGAGCATATTCGCCTTAAGCCCTCGCTACTATTGCGAGGCGTGAAGGGCGCGCCTGCTGCAGTCGATTTTGCTTTTCACGTAAACTTTAATCAGATGCATACGGCCGGAATTTTTACCCGAAACTTCAATACCTACGGCATACTATTGCAGACTTTACTGGCAGAGAAATATCGGTTCGGGTATGCCTTTGAAATACCCACCAGCAGTTCGGTGGGGTCTCAATTTACAACGCATGAGCTTACCTTGGGAATCTTATTCTCTGCTTTCAGTTTTCATGAGCGATCGTTCAGTAATTTTTAGGGGATCTAAGAAAGGGGGAATCCGGATCTCCTCTTAAAAAGATTAGATTCGTGTCACAAAAAATTTGTAACTTACCAAGTACATTATTGGCATTACACTTATCCCGTCTATAGTAGTGCAGATCATAATGATTCTTTGATTAGATTCTTAATTGTATGGGCAGGTTAATTCGGGTAGCGATTTTGGCGTGTATAATTTCAGGGCACACCCAGGCACAAATTACAAGTAGTTTTACCGGAAATGCAGAGGGCTGGACAACACCCAATGATGCCGATGGAACCATAACATTTAGTGCTGCAGGTGGAAACCCAGGAGGTTTTGTATCCGGATCACCTTTTGTTTTTGTTGGGGGTGCAGGAACCTTCTACTTTCCATTTGAATTTGTTGCGCCTGGCACCTATTTGGGAAATCGCTCTTCCTACTATAGTGGAACCCTACGGTATGATGTTCAACAAAGTACAACAGGAGCCCCAAATCAATATGCCGAGGTTATCATTGCCAATAGTTTGGGAATCACTTTATATTATTTTCCAACTATCTCCAATCAACCCCCTGCACCTCCTACCTGGGCAACCTATTCCGTTGTATTAAACAATGCCTCAGGCTTTTGGAAAACCACTAACAGCGCAACTGGAACTGCCGCCACAGAAGCGCAGGTTTTGAATGTACTCACCGACCTTGCCTCCCTTAGGATTCGTGGACTTTACCGCGATGCCAATACAACCAATCGATTGGATAATGTTTCGATGCGCCCCCCTATAATCATTTCTGTTCAACCTACTCCGGTAACGGTATGTAATGGCATTACAACAAGTTTAACCACTGTCGCAACCAACAACCCCACCATCACCTATGAATGGCAACGAGAAGTAAGTCCTTCTGTCTGGAACGCTGTTTCCAACACGGGGGGATACAGCGGAGCAACAACGGCATCACTAATCGTAAATACAACCGGAAATTTTGGTGCAGGTAATTATCGATGTCGTATTTCAGGAACAGGTGTCGTAGATGAATTTACCACAGCGGCTACCATCACGATTAATGCAAGTCCCACCGCACCTGCAACCACAGGAAATGCATCGTGTATTGCCGCAAGTTTAGTCCTTACAGCAACCGGTGGTTCAGCCGGCCAATATCGATGGTATACAGTATCGACCGGAGGCACAGCCATTGCAGGTCAAACCAACAATACCTATACAACCCCTATTCTTTCAGTAACAACAACCTACTACGTTAGTATCAATAATGGAACCTGCGAAAGTGCGCGAACTCCTGTTATCGCAACGATAAATACAACACCAGCCGCCCCGGGAGTTACAGGCAGTTCAGCCTGCGGATCAGGGGCCATCGTGTTAAATGCAACAGGCGGAACCGCAGGCCAATACAGATGGTACACCGTGGCCACGGGCGGAACCGCTATTACAGGTCAAACCAATAGCACCTATACCACACCTGTGCTGACTACCACCACAACGTTTTATGTGAGCCTTAACAATGGATTTTGCGAAAGCAGTCGAACCGCTGTGATGGCTACCATAAATCCTTTACCGGCTCCGCCTACTACCACAGGTGCATCAAGTTGTACAGCTGCTTCGCTATCCCTAACCGCATCGGGCAGTACCAATGGCAATTATGTTTGGTACACCGTGCCCACGGGAGGAAGTCCGATACCGGGTGAAGTCAACAGCAATTACAACACGCCCGTGCTTAGCGCATCCACCAATTATTATGTTGCTATTCGGGCAGGCGCTTGTGAAAGCAGTCGAACAGTAGTGGTAGCGACCATCGATGCGATGGTTTGTACCAATCAGCCCCCCGTTATAGAAACATCCACGGAATCTACTGTCATTGAAGGAATTGTTACACTAAATCTCACGTCCCTCATTACTGATCCAGACAATAATCTGGATGCAACCTCCTTAAAAATAATTTCTCTTCCACCCAGTGGGGCCACTGCACAAATAATCAATGGAGTACTTACCGTGAACTACTCAGGGTTAGGCTTCACGGGAACTGATATAATAAGAATAGAAGTGTGCGATCTTCTGGGCAGCTGTACGCAACAAAATATCACGATTGAAGTTGAGGGTGACCTCATAGTCTATACGGGTATTTCACCCAATGGCGATTCTCATAATGATGTATGGATTATAAAAAATATTGAACTGTTACCCGATACAAAAAAAAATACAGTTACTATTCTTAATCGGTGGGGCAGCCCCGTTTTTGAGCTAACTAATTATGATAATAAAGAGCGTGTTTTTAGAGGGCTCAATAAAAACGGCAACGAACTACCTGGTGGGGTTTATTTTTATAGAATTGAATTTGACCCGGGTGTTGCTCGTAAATCCATCAACGGGTACCTGTTTCTTAAACAATAGTGCCGCCCATCTGTTTACTTAATTTTATGTTGAACCCGCCTTTTACAATCCATCTGCAATTTTATTATCTTGGTGGACACTCCTATGAAAATTTGCGCTTCCATTTTTCTGTTCATGGTCATGGGCTACTTGGGTGTTGCACAGCCCGCTGATAGCCTTACAACATTAATTCAAAAAGCTAAGGCTGATTCGACTAAAACTATTCTGATGAGTCAGTTGGCGGACGAGCTTACAAAATCGGATCCCAAAAAAGCGATTGAAACGGCCAAAACCGGATTAGCCCTTTCTAAACAAATACAATTTGAGAAAGGAATTTTTGAAAATACCTTTTCACTCGCTGCAGCTTTTCAAAGTCAGGCGTTGTTCGACTCGGCAATCATTTACTTTCATCGCGCAAAAAGAAGTTCACTTCTAAGAATGGATGTCTCAGGAGAAGCGGAGGTTTGTTCGGGCTTAGGCCATAGTTTTATGCGAAAGTTCGAAATGGACTCCGCCCGCTTTTATCTGGATAAATCGCTTACTCTTGCCAAACAGGTAAAGAATTATCGGGTGGAAGCCGGGGTGTATAATAATTACGGGAATGTATTCCTTGAAGAAAGTAATTATCCGCAGGCACTTGATTACTTTATCAGAGCTGCCAAGTTGTATGAGAATCCCTTGGCTAATGACTACGGTCAATGCTTAGCCTTATCGAATATTGGGAATATTGAATATCGCCTGGGTAATTATGATAAAGCACTGCAATACGCACGACAGAGCATGGTCATAGCCAAAAAAAAATCGTTCATGTCTTCCATTGGCTATGCCCATAAATTATTAGGACGCATTTATCGCAAGCTAACCAAGTACGACAGTGCCTTGCTGGAGTATAAACAAGCGCAATCGCTTTACGCAGGTTTAAAGGATACCCGAAGCACTGCCGAAGTGCTTCAGAACATTGGCAACATTTATTTTGACAAAGAACAACATCAGGATGCGTTAACAAACTATAAGCAGTCGCTTTCGCTGGCTAAAAGTATTTCGGCTAAGCCTATCATTGCCTTTGCTTACTCGGCCATCGGTCAGGCGTACCTCCTCTTGAAGAAAAATAGCCTTGCCTTGGTGTATTTAGATTCTGCGCGTGCTGCGGCTAAGGCAACGCACAACAGCTATTTGCTAATGGATACCTACGCAGCCATTAGTGAGGCCCATGAAAAAATGGGAGATTATAGTAAGGCACTGGGTATGCATCAAAAATTTGTTGCGTTAAAAGACAGTATTGCACAAACCGAAAATCGCCAACTGATGGAGGAAACCCAGGCAAAATACGAATTAGAGAAAAAAGAGAACAAAATAGCCCTGTTGGAAAAAGAGCAAGAATTAAAAACACTTGAACTGGCACGCCAGCAAGCCATACAAACCGGAGTGATCATTGCGGCTATATTAATATTTATTATCGCAGCCTTGCTGGTAAACAGGTATCGCATTCAAAACAAAGTGAAGCGACAAGCTGAAATTGAAAGCATGCGCAATTCGCTTGCGCGCGATTTGCATGACGACATTGGTTCTACCCTTTCAACTATTAATATCATTAGCAAGATTGCCATGCGCGAAAATCCACACGGCAATAGCCAGCATCTCAATCGGATTTCCGAGCAGTCCTCCCAAATGATGGAGAGTATGGCCGATATGGTGTGGTCAATCAATCCTTTGAATGACTCGATCGAGAAAGTAATCGTGAAAATGAAAGTGTTTGCTGGAGAAATACTGGAACCAAAAAATATCAACTATCAGTTTGCTATCGAGCCTGTAAATGGTCTGTCCTTAGATGCAGAGAAACGAAAAAATCTCTTTTTACTCTTTAAAGAGGCTATAAACAATGCGGCCAAATATAGTGAGGCCACCGACCTGGTCATCTCAATAAAAAAAACAAATCAACACATGACCCTTACCGTAGCCGACAACGGGAAAGGCTTTGTTGAGGAACAAGTAGCCCATGGCAATGGACTAAGAAATATGAAGGCTCGGGCCACATCCCTGCAAGCGGACTTCCGTTTAAAGACGGGTCCCAATCAGGGTACCCGCGTTGAAGTAACCTTACCTATTACATGATTAGGGTATGGATAGTTAGGTTTAAATGGAGTTTATTTGCTCACATAAATTCAAGCGCTCCGTTGAAAACTTGAAAATTAACCGATGTTATTTTTTGAATTTTAGTTTCGCGATTCTGGATTAGATATGGCTTTGACTGTACTTATTTATGAAGACAATGATATGCTTCGCGAAAGCATTCGTACCATTGTTGAATTGGATCAGCAATTTCAAGTGGTGGGCGACTACAACCATGTGCTGATGGCCAATCAGCAGGTGGCAGCCCATAAGCCACAAATAATTTTAATGGATATTGATATGCCGGGGCGCACCGGCATTGAGGCGGTTAAGCAACTTCGAAGTAGCGGCAGCACCACACCCATCATTATGCTTACCGTGTTTGACGACACCCAGCATGTATTTGATGCTATTTGCGCAGGCGCCTCGGGGTATTTATTAAAAAAGCATATTTCAACCAGATTGTTTGCCGCCATGAATGAGGTGTTGAGCGGAGGTGCGCCCATGTCACCTTCCATTGCGCACATGGTGATTGCCTCCATGCAAAAGCCCATCCCTGTAAATCCCTATGCCCTTACAGCACGCGAGCAGGAAATACTCACTTCCCTGTCAAAAGGAAATAGCTACAAAATGATGGCCGTTGAGTTTTCTGTAACGGTAGATACCATTCGTGCGCACATAAAAAAGGTATACGAAAAGCTGCAGGTTCACTCACAAACCGAAGCGGTTTCAAAAGCGCTAAACGAGAAGTTAGTTTAGTTCAATTCAAAAGTCGTAATTTCACGTTTGTACTTCCCTTACATGATTATGTAATACCCTGTCACTTTCTTATTGCTGATTTTTAAGTGCTGAAAAAAACCAATCTGCACTATGAAAACCATTTCACTGACACTAGGCTTTTTCTTACTCTTACTCTTTCTCTCCCCGCTCAACGCGCAAGTGACCTTTAATACAGTACCTAATGTGAGCATGCCCAATACTCCCCAAGAACTTGCCAAAGGCGACTTTAACAATGACGGCCGAATTGATTTTGTATCGTGCAATTTTAATGCCTTCGCCAACCAGCAGGTAACGATACTACTTAACACCGGCACCGGCACATTTTCCGGCAGCAACAAAAGAAATTTTGCTTCGGCAACCAACCCCACGGATGTGGCCGT
>JAEUUB010000815.1 GCA_016787745.1 Cyclobacteriaceae bacterium | reverse complement strand
GGTTTCAGAAAAAAATGCAATTCAGTCATTTAAAGAATTTTATGAATTGCTAAGCCTGGCTAATGATGCGCACTTCCCTGCTGACATTGAAAAAAATATTCAATGGTGCGAAAGCGCCTTCGCCAGACGCGGCATGACCACTCTGCGACTGGAAACGCCTACGGTTCCGCTATTGCTCGCTGAACGAAAAGCAAAGAATGCGAAGAAAACTGTTTTGATCTATTTACAGATTGATGGTCAGCCTGTAAATCCTTCACAATGGAACCAGGAAAGCCCATGGACACCAACCTTAAAGGAAAAAGATTCACAAGGTGTGTGGAGGGCAATTCCATACGAAAAGTTATACGAGGGGTATAACCCCGACTGGAGAATCTTTGCCCGCTCCACGTCCGATGCCAAAGGACCAGCCATGGCCTTTCTCGCTTCGCTGGATGCTTTGAAAGAGTTAAAAGGCGAACCGAATTACAATATCAAAGTGATTATGGATTTTGAAGAAGAGTTGGGCTCTCCAAACCTTCCTGCCGCTGTAACCAAATATAAAAACGAGTTGGCTGCCGACATGCTGGTTATCTACGATGGTCCGCGACATGTGAGCAATCAACCTACCTTAAGTTTTGGAGCGCGTGGCATTTGCGAAATCACACTCACCACCTTTGGTCCCCGAACGCCAGTGCATAGTGGCAATTATGGAAATTATACCCCTAACCCTGCCCTTCGTTTGGCAAAATTGTTGGGTGGCATGAAGGACGATAACGGCCTGGTAACAATTCCTGGTTTTTATGAGGGCGTAGTTCTGACAGACGAAGAAAAACAAATTCTTAAACAGGTACCCGATGACGAAAATGAAATCAAGAAATTTCTGGGTATTGCAGAACCCGATAAAGTAGGAACGAATTTTCAGGAGTCTTTGCAATACCCCACGCTGAATATCCGCGGTCTCGATGCTTTATTTGTGGGGAAGGAATCCCGCACGTTAATTCCGGCAACCGCCACAGCCGAAATAGATATTCGGTTAGTACCCAGCAGTAACCCTGAAAGATTGATTGGCCTTGTTAAAAAATACATTCAGGATCAGGGATATTATTTAGTTGAAAAGGAACCCACCGAAGACGAGCGAATGCGGTATTCAAAAATCGCTGCCTTCCATTCAACTATTTCCTACGGGGCCTTTCAAACACCTTTCAATTCCGAAACAGGCATCTGGTTAAGTAAAGCCATGCAAAAGGCCTTTGGAAAAGAGCCTATCAAAGTTCGTACTGCAGGTGGATCAATTCCTATTTCACCCTTTGTTATCACACTGGGTGTTCCGGCCGTAGCGGTGCCCACGGTAAATGCCGATAACAATCAACACGCAGAAAATGAAAATATCAGAGTGGGCAACTATGTAGAGGCTGTAAAAACGTTTCTGGCAATTTTAACAGAGAAATTATAGGAGAGTTGCCGATATAGTAAAATAACTCTAAAAAAGTCAGAGACGGGCATCCAGAATCCACCAACTGATTTTATCTTGCACCCAATGGAGAATTTTGTTGTTTCAGCGCGGAAGTATCGCCCCCTTGGTTTTGATGAAGTAGTGGGGCAAGAACACATTACCACCACGCTTAAAAACGCCATCGACAATAATAAACTCGCTCAGGCCCTTCTTTTTTGTGGCCCACGAGGCGTTGGTAAAACAACATGCGCGCGTATTGTTGCCCGAATGATCAACGGGTTTGAAGAAAAAGCTGAAATTAATTCGCTGAACATTTTCGAACTGGATGCGGCCTCCAACAATTCGGTGGAAGATATCCGCAATCTGATCGATCAGGTTCGCTATCCGCCTCAGTTCGGAAAATTCAAAGTCTATATCATAGACGAGGTTCACATGCTTTCCAATTCTGCCTTCAACGCTTTTTTAAAAACGTTGGAAGAACCTCCCTCCTATGCAATTTTCATTTTAGCCACAACCGAAAAACATAAAGTAATCCCGACCATCCTTTCCCGCTGCCAGATTTTTGACTTCAATAGAATTCAGGTTTCTGATATCAGTAAGCAGTTAAAGAAAGTGGCGGATCGCGAAAAAATTAAAGTGGAAGAAGAAGCGTTGCACTTAATCGCTCAAAAAGCGGATGGTGCTTTACGCGATGGACTTTCCATTTTTGATCTGATGGTTACTTTCTCCTCGGGGCAGGCAGTAACCTTTAAGGATGTACTCAACAATCTGCACATTTTAGACTATGATTACTACTTTCAGGTGGTGGATGGGCTATTGGCAGAGAATCATACACAGCCTTTACTTTTACTTGATGAAATTCTGAGAAAAGGATTTGATGCCCATAATTTTATTGTTGGACTGAGTGAGCACCTACGTAATTTGTTGGTGTCGCAGGATGCAAGAACGATCCAATTGATGGAAGTACCCGACATTA
This sequence comes from Cyclobacteriaceae bacterium, assembly GCA_016787745.1. Lineage (GTDB taxonomy): Bacteria > Bacteroidota > Bacteroidia > Cytophagales > Cyclobacteriaceae > ELB16-189. Next base: position 1,223 of record JAEUUB010000815.1, on the reverse strand, counting down.
CGAAGCAAAAATACATGGATCAATCCGGAAGCACATCTCCCTCTCTTTTGCTTTCCTGGTTAAACATTGCCAATCAATGCGATATCAACTATAAGAGCAGTAAAAACCAACGACTGCTTGTAGAACTGGCCCTTATGAAGATGGCCCACGTGCAATCTGTTGTTAAAGGCAATGGAGCTCTCCCGGCACAGGAAGGCTTAAAAAAAAAAGTAAATTAGAAATCCCACCTACACAGGAAGACACACCACCAGCCTCTATTATAAAAAACGAGCCGGACTATCCGGAGCCAGCCAAGCCAAAAATTACTGAAAGCACTCCCGTTAAGGAGAGTAACCGACCCAAGACAACCATTAACCTCGGCAGTATCTTAAAGAGTTCGAAAGAAGAAAAAAAAAGTGACGCAAAAAATGGAACGCATCCCCCTAAAGAGGACCTTCCTGTTAATGAAAATCAACTGCGAATTGCCTGGAGTAATTTTGCAGAATCAAAGAAGCATCAGATGGCCGAGTACCATCTCTTGAACCAACCCTTCACCTTTAAAAACAATCTTATAAACCTGGCACTGACTAATGCGATTGAAGAACCCATACTGGTCTCCATAAAACCCGAGCTATTAACTTACTTACGCGAGATGTTGAGCAATAGCAGTCTTAAAATTGAAGGGGTTTTGGCGGAGCAGGTTAATTCAAAACGGATTGCCTACACCAATAAAGAGAAATTCGAACACCTAATGGAGAAAAATCCCTTGCTCAAAGATTTGAAAGAAAAATTTGGATTGGATCCTGACTTTTAGAATAACAAACTACAAAGGACGATACTTCGTCATTTGTAATTCGTAAGGTCTATACTTTGATATAAATTTTCTTCTTATCTAAAATATACCCAACCGCCCAACAGCTGAGCATAATCCACAAAGCAAAAAGAACGGACCCATTGTAGTCTCCCGCCCAAGATTTAAACAAATTCTGATAAACCCAGCTATACAGGGAATCATCCCCCACCCGAAAGGTGAATAACAAAATAATGAACACTTCGGAAAGCAGATAAATAAACAACGTATTCTTACCAAACACTTCAAAAAATGAAGTCCATTTATTTCGTTGAGCAATTTCAATAATGAAAACCAAGACCGACAAGATGATTAGATCAAGACCCACGGTATGGAGTACATACGTACTTGTCCATAATTTTTTATTGATTGGAAAGAGTAAATCCCACCAGGC
>JAEUUB010000780.1 GCA_016787745.1 Cyclobacteriaceae bacterium | reverse complement strand
AAAAACATCCGCATCGCCAAAACCTCCGTGGCCGTTACTGGAGAAAAATAACCGTTTCTTATCGCTGCTTAAGAACGGGGATATCTCAAATCCTTTCGTATTAAGGGTAGGCCCCAGGTTCTTTGGCTCTGTCCATTTTCCGGAGGAATCCTTCAAACTCACGTACAAATCTTCTTCCCCAAAACTATCCGCACCTTTCATAGAAATCAGGATCACATCAAATGCCGGGTTAACATAAAAGCCTACAAAGTCATTTCGGTTTATCCCTGGTATGGGAATTACTTCCGGGTCACTCCATTCATCATTGATTAATTTAGAAAACGCTATCCCGCTCTTGTTCGAATACGCATTCAACAAATAAACCACCGTATTGTCGTGGTTAATGCCAATAACAGAATTAGACCGCTTATTATTCCAGGGCTTGCCCACGTTGGCTGCCGGCATCCAGTTACCCTGATCATCCTTCTTTGACATCCAGATATCCGTTCCTGCGTACTTACCGCCAAGGTTTTTGTCGTGAAAAGCCCTGGAGAAGTACATGGTCTTCCCATCATTAGAGAGGATAATGCCCAATTCTTCATCCTCCGAGTTTACACTCGAACTTAATTTAATCGGATCGCTAAACACAAGCTCCTGAGCTATGGAACCCAATCCAATGAAAACCATAAGAAAAAGTAATGCAAGGATTCTCATATCTACCAGAATCTGGGTTTCAATTTGTACTTGTTAAACAGGCTAATCCCCAACACAAGTTCATGGGCGTTAACATTAAAGTCACTCAAATCTGAAGTATAGATATCATACGCATAGTTAATGGACAGGTTTGTGGTCGTTAATCCTACCAGAATGGAAATTTTAGAATCAGAGGTGTAACCCGATCCCAGGGAAATCAGATTTTTATACCGAAGTCGGATATTGGCCACCCATTGAACATCATAACTCTCCTGGTAGGTTGCGCTAACAGCCGGTGAAATATCCAGTGTTGGGCTTAGCGCAAAAACGGCTCCAGAATGGACTCTATAAATCACCCCTTCGTTCAAATTAAATAGCTGATCTCCATTTAATCGTTCTACCATAAGGTTGGAAGTAGAAATACCAAAGTAAAATTTTTGGGAATAAAGAATTGTACCAAAGTCAACCAAAAAAGAATTCTGAGTACCCTGTTGAGATTGTAACAAGTTTTGGTAAAACAAGTCATTGACTTCGTCACGAACGGTAAGCCCCATAAAATCGATTCGTTGACTGGTATAGCCCAGCCGTGTACCCAACGATACATTTAGTCTTGCAGTCAGCGGCAAATGATAGGCATAGTTTGCAAAAGCCCCAAATGACTTATAAGGGCCCACGGTTCTGCTTGTAATCATCCCTCCTACCCCATGGCGTCTTCTGAATTTTTTGTCGGACTGGATCTCATCAAAGATTTGTGGATTAGAAGTCCTCAAAGAATTATTTCTTCGACCTGATCGGTTTGCACTGTTCAAAGCTCCAAATGCACTGAGGTATAAATTACTATTCTCTACACCGAAATTATTCCAGCCCTCCCGAACCCCGGTATTCATATTGAAATAATCGTCCATGCCGGTGTACGCTGCGTTTATGGCTGGAAGATTGAGATAATACTGTGTGTAGTCATCCTCTTGTCCAAAGACTGTATAACTTCCTAAAAGCAGGAACGAAAAAATAATGAATTGTTTTCCTGCGCGCATCATCGCAATAAAGTTACTGTACCCTGATATTTTCGCTTTCCTCCATTCAAATAGATAGTGTAAAAATAAGGGCCCGGTGGCAGCACCTTGCCATTCAACTTACCATCCCATGCACAATCCTTGCTCGAACACTCAAATACACTTCGGCTGTTCCGATCAAAAACTGAAATCTTGATTTCCGAATAAAAGTCAAGATTTACGAAATCCCACAAATCGTTAACCCCATCATCGTTTGGCGTAAAGGCGGTAACGATATCCAACTCTGGAAAAATTTCGGTAATGGAAACAATTCTGGAAACGATATTGCTGTTATCCAGACTGTCTTTAACCACAAAATCGATGCGCTTATCAGATATAATCGAAGCACCCGAAACCGGACTGCTAAATAAAACTTTCTTTAACGCGGTTTCGTAATTCGCCCTTGAATCTTTTCCATTTAACTCCAATTCGCCCAAAGCTGCGTTGTACGATGGACTGATTGCCTGGCTTACCCCAGGCTCCAAGGACAGCAAATCGCCTTGAGCAAAATTTTCACCAATAATTATTTTGGCGCCAAAAATGGAATTGTCATCTACATCATTAATAATAGTCGATTGGGTAATACCTGTTGCGGGATCGCCCAGACTATAAAGCACCGGAGTGGTCTCAATATTTGCCAGCACAGGCGCATCATTCACTTTTGTAATCTTAATGGAGACCGTGGCGTCCTGAAGAGCCAGGTATGTACCTTCAAACGCGTTCCAACGGAACGAATCCGAACCGGCAAAATCTGGATTTCCTAAATAATAAAAGTTATCAAACGCTCCATTTGTCACACTGATCTCAGCTCCGGCTACCACCAGAGATCCTTTCCAGAACAATTTACCATTAGCGGGTAAGGTCACCACTTTTATGTATTGGATAGTGCTTCCCGAAAAACTACTAAAGTTATCACCAAACGTATCGTAAGTAAAATTAAACGACTCATCCTCCTTCGTAGTAATCTCAAAATTCTTAATCGTTGGAGGAAAATTAGGCGTAATGGTTAAGGTCCCATTCGCAAGGGTAAGGGCATAGTTATTATCACTGCCTCCGGAAAGGGTGATAGGATATGTGCCTACAGGCGAAGAAACAACAGCCGTTGTAGAAGCTGTTGGCAAAGCATCAATGACCTGCACCCCGTCATTATTCACAAAACCGGCATAACGGATGGTCAATGTTGGATTGGGTGTGCCCAGAAGTCTGGATTTATCATCAGCGGTAGCCGTAAGAATTGCTTTGTTAATTGCGAGCGTACCCGGCACATAGCTGAAACTATAGTTATTATCCACACCCCCAGAAACTGTAATCGGGTAGCTGTCAACTGAAGAACTGGAAGTAGCAGCGGTAGTTGCCGTTGGAGGCAAATCAAGAACCGAAGGGATTTCTCCGTTCACAAAGCCCGTATAGGTTATTGTAAGGGTTGGATTCGTCTCTCCATATGTTTTAGCAAGATTGTCTGCCGAAACTGTAAGATTTGTTTTACTAACATTAATCATCACCGTAGTTCCAACTACCGGGCTGTAATCGGCCGCATTGACAGGCATAAAATCAGCGGTCAATATTTGATTGGTGCCTGTATTCAATAGTGTGCCTATGGCCGGGGTGTAAGTAAATACCCCTGGTACATTAGCTGTTGCATTAAGCTGAGTTGAACTCAAAAGGGTTCCATAAGAAATGTTGGCCGGAGTTGACCATGTAATGATAGGAGCTGCTTTTGTGACGGTAATTAATACCGTTGTTCCGTTAACCGGGTTAAAGTTGGCAGAATTGGTAGGTGCAAAGTTTACGGACAGTACCTGGTTGGTTCCTACGCTTAAGATCGTACCACTTATTGGCGTATACGTAAATGTCCCTGCCGTACTTGCGGTTGCATTTAATTGGGTTGCACTTAAAGGTGTTCCGTAAACAATTGGTATGGGTGTTGGCCAGGTAATTACAGGGTTTGCTTTGTTTACTGTAATCTGGGTCGATACTCCAGCAACTGGATTGTAGTTTACAGCATCGGCCGGACTAAAATTTGCCGATAAATTTTGATTAGCCCCGGCATTTAAAACTGTGCCTGATGCAGGGGTATAGGTAAATACTCCAGGCACATTAGCGGAAGCATTAAGTTGCGTGGAACCAAGCGGAGTCCCATAAGTAATGGCAGAAGGTGACAACCAGGTTATTACCGGAGTTGCTTTGTTCACTGAAATCAAAACGGTTGAATTATTTACAATCTGGTAGTTGTTTACATCAGCAGGTGTAAAGTTTGCAGAAAGAACCTGATTAGAACCTGCGTTAAGCACTGTTCCGGTAGAGGGTGAATAGGCAAACGATCCGGGTACATTGGCCGTTGCATTCAACTGTGTTGCGGAGAGCGCTGTTCCATAGGTAATGGTTGAAGGGTTCGTCCAGGTCACCACCGGAAGGGCTTTATTTACAGTAATCGATACGGTGGTTCCAATTACTGAATTATAATTCGTAGCATCCGTTGGATTAAAGTTTGCTGAAAGTGTTTGGCCTGAACCTGCATTTAAAATAGTGCCGCTTGCCGGGGTGTAGACAAACGCTCCACTTACATTCGCGCTGGCGTTTAACTGGACTCCACTCAAGGGGGTTCCGTATGTAATGGCCGCTGGGTTTGTCCAGGTAATAACCGGATTCGCTTTCACGATACTAAGAGTTCCATTTACTGTCGTGATAGTATAATTGTTGTCTGTACCACCTGTAACGTTTATAGGATAGTTACCTACCGGGCTTGCCACAACAGCGGTCGTGCTTGCTAAAGGAGCTGTATCAAGAACAGCCGAAGTTTCGCCATTTACAAAACCCGAATAATTAATAATAAATGTAGGATTGGCTGTCCCGTAAGGTCTGCTGGCATTAGTGGCCGTTGCTGTTATGGGAGCCTTTGAAATGGTTAAGGTGGCAGACGTATAGCTGAAGTTGTAATTATTGTCATTTCCTCCCGAAGCAACTATGGGGTAGGTGCCCACAATGCTTGTTAAAGTAGCAGCCGATGTGGCTACCGGAGGAACGTCAATAACAGATTGATTTTCTCCGTTTTTAAAGCCACTAATATTGACGGCAAACGCAGGATTTGCGGAACCATAAAGGCGACCGGCATTTATCGCTGTAACGTTTAATGTTGCCTTTGCAATAGATAAGGTTCCATTTGCGTAGGTCAGGTTATAATTATTATCTGATCCTCCTGAGATAGAAATAGGGTAGGAACCTACAGAACTCAGAGGGGTTGCTGTGGTAGATGTAGCAGGTAATACATCAAGCACAGAAGACGTCTCGCTATTTACAAAACCACTGTAATTAATTGTTAATACCGGATTCGCATCTCCGTATAATCGGGCTTGATTATTTGCGGTAGCCAACAAGATAGCTTTATTCACTGTCAAAGTACCTGGCTGTAAAATGATTCCATAATTTAATGCAGCACCCCCACTAAGCGTGATGGGATATGTTCCAACTGCACTCGCAGGAGTTGCTGCCGTTGAAATACCGGGTGGCGTTATAGAGGAAACATTATCGCCATTTAAAAAACCGGTGTAGGTAATCGTGAGTGGTGGATTCGCCTGACCATAAATTTTTGTTACATCAGCAGCCCGGGCAATAAGCGGTGAGATATTCACTGTTAATTGACCGCTCTGAAGTGTAATTGTATAATTGAGCGCTGACCCTCCCGCTAAAGAAATTGGATAGGTACCTACGTTGCTTAGTGGAGTTGCACTCGTGGCAGCAGTCGGTTTTGTGATTTCACTATCTGTATCTCCGTTTACAAATCCCGTATAACTTATTGTGAATGCTGGATTCGCAAGTCCATAGGATCTTGATTTATCATCCGCTTTTGCGGTAAGAGGTGCTTTGGTAATTGACAATGTCCCATTTACGTAGGTAAAAGTATAGTTGTTATCAACACCCCCTGACGGAATAATTGGAAACGCACCACCGGCATTATCTCCGGCAATGGCAGAACATGTAGCAGTTGGCGCAGTGTCGATTACACTTATATTTTCACTATTAACAAACCCCGAGTAAGTAATCGTAAATGTTGGGTTCGGAGCGCCATAAACTCGGCTGGTGCTCACCGCGGTCGCAGTCAGGTTGGCCTTATTCACGGTTATCAGAACATTCCGGGTAACGGAGTTATAATTAATGCCGTCTGTTGGAACGAAATTGACGGAAAGCGTTTGAGCGACTCCTGAATTTAGAAGCGTACTGAGTGGAGGCGTGTAAGTAAATGTTCCTGGCACACTTGCCGTGGCATTGAGTTGAGTAGCACTTAAGGTTGTACCATATGTAATAGCTGCCGGAGTAGCCCAGGTTACAATTGGGTTATCCTTATTGTTAACGGTTATCATTACTTGTGTGCTGGGTACAGAATTATAGTTCCCAACATCAGAGGGAGTAAAGGCTACCGACAAAGGATAGGTACCTGCGGTCCCAAAACTGGTTCCAATTGCGGGTGTATAAACAAATGAACCCGGTACACTCGCAGTCGCATTTAACTGAGCCGTGCTCAAGGGTTCGTTAATTTTAATCGGGAGTGGTGTTGCCCAGGTTACAATAGGTGTTGCTTTGTTAACCGTAATAGTTGCCGTGCGTCCGATAATCGTGTTGTAATTAAGATTATCAGTCGGGGTAAAGTTTAAGGATAAAATTTGATTAACGCCCACATTCAAAACCGTTCCATCAATCGGACTGTAAGTAAACACGCCAGGGACATTAGCCGTGGCATTTAATTGGGTGGAACTTAACGCGGTGCCATATATAATTGGGGCAGGATTCGCCCAGGTAATAATGGGGGTAGCTTTATTAACTGTTATTAGTCTTTGAACATTTATAACCGCATTATAATTGGCCGCATCGGTTGGCGTAAAATCTAAAGAAAGAACCTGATTGGCTCCCGCATTCAAAAGAGTTCCTGACGTAGGCGTGTATACTATTGTTCCGGGTACACTGGCATTTGCATTGAGTTGAGTTGCATTTAAGGCCGTTCCATAGGTAATGGCTGCAGGTGTTGGCCAAGTAATGGTTGGAGTAGCTTTATTAACTGTGATGACCACTGTTGTTCCATTGACTGAGTTATAGTTTGTCGCATCCGAGGGATTGAAATTAACAGTCAACACCTGATTGGCCCCTGCGTTAAGGATTGTCCCAGAAGCTGGTGTATAAACATAAGAACCAGGTACCGAAGCGGTTGCATTGAGCTGAGTTCCGCTTAAGGGTGTACCGTAGGTAATTGCATTGGGGGTAGCCCAGGTTACTGTGGGTGTTGCCTTGTTTACTGTAATTGAAACAGTCGTTCCATTAACGGCATTATAATTAGCTACATCGCTGGGGGTAAAATTTACAGATAAAACCTGATTGGCTCCGGCATTCAAAATTGTTCCTAAGCCAGGCGCGTAAATGAAGTTCCCGGAAACACTTGCACTTGCGTTTAATTGCGTAGCGGTTAAAGGGGTACCGTACGTAATGGCCGATGGATTGACCCACGTAACTGTAGGAGTTGCTTTATTCACAGTAATTGTTGCGGTGGTTCCGTTTATGGAATTATAATTCGCCCCATCGGTTGGTGTAAAGTTTACGGATAGAGTCTGATTCGGACCTGCATTAAGAACAGTTCCTGCTGCCGGAGTGTAGGCAAAAATTCCGGTAACATTGGCCGAAGCGTTGAGTTGGGTTGTGCTTAAGGCTGTGCCATATGTAATGGCCGAAGGGTTAGGCCAGGTGATAACCGGATTGGCTTTATTTACATTGATAGTAACCGTTGTACCATTCACTGGATTATAATTCCCCGCATCGGATGGATTAAAATTTACGGACAAGATTTGGTTATTGCCTGCCCCCAGGAGGGTGCCAGAAGTGGGCGTATAAGCAAAAGATCCGGCAACTGAAGCTGTTGCATTTAATTGTGTGGCACTTAATACTGTACCATATGTAATGGCTGATGGATTGGCCCATGTAACAACGGGCGTTGCTTTTGTAATTGTTAAACTTGCTCCTACATAAACAAATGAATAATTATTATCCGATCCGCCAGATACATTAATTGAATACACACCTACGTTACTTGTGGGGTTAGCCGATGAACTTGCTGTAGGGAGAACATCTAACACTGATGAGGTCTCCCCATTCACAAATCCGGAATAGACAATTGAAAATGCGGGATTGGCCACACCATAAACACGGGTGGCATCTGTTGCTGTTGCTGTAATGGAAGCCTTTGTAATCGTAAGTGTTCCCGATGTGTATGAGAAATTATAATTGTTGTCATTTCCTCCAGAAACCACAATCGGATAGCTTCCTGCAGAACTTGTGAGTGTTGCGGTGGTTGAGGCTGTAGGCAACAGATCTAAAACCGATGAGTTTTCCCCGTTGGCAAATCCCGTATAATTTATTGTGAATGTGGGATTCGCTGAACCATACACTCTATTCGCATCTACGGCAACGGCCGTCACATTGGCTTTGTTAATGGTTAATGTACCCGGCACATAAACGATCTCATAATTGTTATCCATACCCCCCGAAGCAACAATGGGATAGGTACCCACAGGCGAAGTATTTAGAGCTGCAGTAGTTGCTGAAGGTTGTACATCAACTACTGCAACTGTTTCTCCATTTACAAACCCCGAGTACGAAATAGGAAAGGCCGGATTGGAAGCACCATAAACACGAATTTGATTGTTGGGCGTTGCCGTCAAGGCCGCTTTGGTAACTTCCAGCACAACGGTAGTTCCGTTTACAGCATTATAATTGATAGCATCGGATGGGGAAAAGTTTACCGACAATACATGATTTGCCGATACATTCAGTATCGTTCCGACTGGCATATTATAGGTGAACGTTCCGGCAACGCTGGCTGATGCATTCAACTGAGTCGCGCTCAAGGGAGTTCCATAGGTTATTGAAGCTGGATTTGACCATGTTACGGTGGGTGTTGCTTTGGTAATAGTTAAAGTTCCATTGACATAGGTAAAGGCGTAATTGTTATCTAATCCGCCAGCCACGGTTATAGGATAAACACCCACCGAACTTCCGGTAGTGGCCGTTGAGGTGGCAACCGGAGGTGTATCAAAAACTAACGCGTTATCTCCATTAACAAATCCGGTATAGGTTATTGTGAATGTAGGATTCGCAGTATTATAAATCCGGGTTTTATTTTCTGCGGTCGCGGTAACAGTAGCTTTCGTAATAGTAAGCGTACCGGCAACCGGGGCTATTATATAGTTGTTATCCAAGCCCCCGGCTACTGTGATTGCATACGTGCCCACATCACTCCCTGGTCCCGCTGTGGTAGATGCCGTAGGCAACACATCCAATACTGACGAATTTTCGCTATTCAAAAAACCAGTATAGTTAATTCCAAAGGCTGGGTTTGCTGCACCATAGGTTCTGCCTGCATTAACGGCCGTGGCCGTTACAGTAGCTTTTGTTATAGTTAACGTACCGGGTATAAACGAAAATGTATAATTATTATCCAATCCACCGGTACCTGTAATGGGATAGGCACCCACAGGCGATGAGGGTGTTACCGCAGCCGAGGCGATTGGGGGCGTATCAATCACAGAAGGAGTCTCACCATTGGCAAACCCGGAATAGGAAATTGTAAATGTAGGATTGACCGCACCATACGTTTTGGTTTGATTATCAATCGTGGCAATAAGGGTTGCTTTGGTAACAGTAAGTGTACCGGCAACGTAATTAAAAGTGTAATTGTCATCACTCCCACCCGCGGCAGTTATTGAATAGATTCCTGTATTGCTCGTGATTGTGGCTGGAGAGGAGGCCGTAGGCAAAGTATTTATAACGGTACTGTTTTCGCTATTGGCAAATCCTGAATAGCTTAAAGTAAAAGTGGGATTGGCAACACCATAAGTTCGATTTTGATTGTCTGCTGTTACCGTTATTAAACTTTTCGTAATGGTTAAAGTGCCGGGCACATAAGTAAAGTCATAGTTATTATCGGATCCTCCCGAAATAGTAATCGGATAGTCACCCACAACCGAGGTTCCACCGGCACCTGTTGAGGTTACTGGCGGAGAATCTATAACCGAGGAGTTTTCTGAATTAACAAATCCGGAGTAACTAACAGTTAACGATGGGTTAGCAGCACCATAAGTTCGATTTTGATTATTGGCCGTTGCCGTAAGCGTGGCTTTGTTTACCGTAAGCTGAACGATGGTTCCGAGTACAGCATTATAGTTAGCCGGGTTGGCAGGCGTAAAATCTACCGACAGGTTTTGGTTACCTGCATTTAAAATCGATCCCGATGCCGGGGTATAAGTAAACGTGCCAGCCACGCCTCCGGAAGTGGCATTCAGTTGGGTAGCACTCAGCGCGGTGCCATATGTTATCGCGGCCGGGGGAGTCCATGTAATTACCGGTGTGGCTTTGTTTACTGTAAGCTGAACAGTGGTTCCAAGTACAGCATTATAGTTCGCATTATCGGCCGGTGTAAAATCTACCGACAGGTTTTGATTACCTGCATTTAAAATCGATCCCGATGCCGGGGTGTAGGTAAATGTACCGGGCACGGCTACCCAGGTTCCCTACAGGTCGCTCTTACGATCTGCGGTGCCATACGTTATCGCGGCCGGGGGAGTCCATGTTATTACCGGTGTGGCTTTGTTTACTGTAAGCTGAACGGTGGTTCCGAGTACAGCATTTTAGTTCGCATTATCGGGACGCGTAAAATCCACCCACATTGTCTGTCTTTCCCTATACTAAGATGTTCCGTTTTCCGGGGTTTAGGTAAATGTTCCTGCCACGCCTCCGGAGGTTGCATTCAGTTGGGTAGCTCTCAGCGCGGTGCCATACGTTATCGCGGCCGGGGGAGTCCATGTGATTACCGGTGTGGCTTTGTTTACTGTAATCGAAACGGTGGTTCCGAGTACAGCATTATAGTTAGCCGGATTGGCAGGCGTAAAATC
>JAEUUB010000773.1 GCA_016787745.1 Cyclobacteriaceae bacterium | reverse complement strand
TCCTGCCATTTGAGCCGCGGCTACCATTCGCATACCCATCTCGGCAAGATGCGCGTATGGTTTTCCATCTTTATCATGATGCAGGTAATGAAATTCGGCTACCTGGGTGTACCCATGTCGTACCATTTCTGCGTAAAGCATAGCAGCAATTGCCTGAGCCTGATCCGGATTTACTGACAATGCACACTGATACATGGCTTCGCGCCAGGTCCAGAAATCATCTTTAGTGCCCGATGTATGATTTTCCGCCAAGCCGGCCATGGCATATTGAAAGGCGTGAGAATGCGCGTTTTGAAAACCGGGCAATGCAAAGCCCCGAACAGATTCCAGCGCAATCACTTCCACGGGTGGGTGGTTGGATAAATAGCCAATGTTCCCATTCGGATCTACACCCACATACGCAGGAGAAAGCCAGCCTTCCTTTTGAAGAAGAGAATTGAAGTGGAAGAATTTTAGTCCCTCCCCCCGTCCTTCGGACACCCCTCTTCCTTGGGAGAGGGGAAGGGGTGAGGGACTGCCTGCCTCTTCTTTTATTGAATTCAATACGTCTTGCATTTTACTAATGACCTCATCGTTCGTAAACCTAATTATTTTAATCCCATACTCTGCAAGAAAATCAGTTCGTAAACGATCATACTTTTTTTGTTCTTCCTTCAAATGAATTTCTCCATCTACCTCAACACCAAGTCTGGCCTCCTCACAATAAAAATCAAGGATGTACCCTTTAATGGGTTGCTGCCTTCTGAACTTTAATTTGTTCAGTCTCCTTCCTCTCAAAGATTCCCACAAAAGTGCTTCTGCCTCAGTAGGGTCTTTTCTCATTTCGCGGGCAAATCCAAGAATTGCATCTGGAGTTTTATCACGAGACCAAACTTCAATTTTCTTATCGATCTGATCTTTCGATTTTGACATGATAAATTTTTTCAATCGCTCACCCCGTCCTCGTTCCTCGGACACCCCTCTCCCCTGGGAGAGGGGGAAGGGGGGTGAGGGATTAGTTTAACTGCTCTATTAATTTCTCAAACACCCTTTTCAACAAGCCTCTCATCTTATCTGCTCGCCCCTTATCATACGTTAACTCAGTGTCATCCATGTAATTCACTTTCGTCATCTCCAATTGTAAGGCATGTTGATCTTCGGAAGGTTTGCCATAATGCCGGGTTATGTAACCCCCTTTAAAGGGATGATTGTGTTGAACA
>JAEUUB010000710.1 GCA_016787745.1 Cyclobacteriaceae bacterium | reverse complement strand
TTTAAAATAGCACTCTTCATTGTACTAACAGAATGGTAAAGCATGACCTGCTGACTCGCAACTATCAGCGTGCGCTAACCTACTTTAATGTCAATAGGATTTTGTAGAACTGAAAGGGCTGGTTCGTACATTGGAAAATGTCCGCACTTGTTACTCCAATGTAAATTGGCATTTGGTCTATTTGGTTTGCGCAGCACAAAAATGCTTATAAACAACTTCAGGAATAGGCTGGTTTATTTTCATTAGTTGAAATTTTTAAACACATCCGTCTTTTGTCTCGGAGCAGACCCAATTGCATGCAATGCCTTACTATTTGCAATAAATGTCTTTGAAAACTTTGTTGTCCACCGTGATCAACAGTAGCAATGAAGATAAAACTTTCATCTTGCTCTTTACCCAATTGTAAGTAGCTCATGGTATGCCACGCTTATCTATGATGAAGCCAAATATTTTTTAAGGTTCCCTGTTTGGCTGTCAACTTGCTCATTCTTCTAATTGTGTTTGTCTTAGCATTATATTCATATCCCACCATTCTAAATGTTTCTTCTAATGGCAATGAAGCAGTTCCATCTACATAAAGGTTAAGAAAAATCAGCAATTCAGGGAATTGAGTGATTTCTGAAATTTCACTAAAAAAAGCATCGTCTTTAAAAGATTTATCCCTACCAAATTTTTTGCACAGAGAAATAATCAGGTTTTTTAAACCATATAATCCATTGGATTTTTCACGCAATTTGATGTCCAGAATCATGTTCACCAAAAAACCCCTTAGCTCTACGTTATCATACTGATCTCCTAGTTGATCTCCATACGTCTCTTTACTGATTTCTGTTAGTGACACATCTGTTCTATACTCCTGCATTTCCTGCATAATTTCATTGATACGATTAATAAAATACTCCTCAGAAACCATATTCTGATTTATTTTTATCAGTTCTTGCATATATGTAGTAGTGCCTTCATAGAACCATAAATGTTTGGACATTTGTGGTTGATCAAAATCAAACAGAAGCTTTTCTTCAGAATGAATGTTGAGTGGAGTATATATATGCAGGAATTCGTGTAATGCCGTATTTTTGATCATTTCAGCCATTGAACTTCCAAGAATATTATTATCCCAATCCTCAGGTTGAACCCATATTGAAGAAGTGTTATGCTCAGATGCTGTCGCTGCAAAAATTTCTCCCGAATAAAAATAGAGCAAAAAAGTATACTTTTCCACAGGAAGCACACCATCAAAGTATGATGAAATTGCCTCTAAGTTTGGCTTAATCTGATCTGCAATCCATTCCGTTTCGATTTTTCCTTGTTCGGAATATACTCCTACTTCAATAACCGCATTGCTAACCCTATATTGAACAGGTCTTTGGTTCGTGAATAAGAATGGATAGTCTGACAACTCAATATAATTTGCAGCATTTATCTTAACAATTTTATCTGCATCCGTTATGTTTAATAAGCCAGAGACAATATGAAGATCCTGGGGTGCCTTTAAAAGTACTTCAAATGCTATCTGATCCATCCCATCAAAATATCCAAATGTGGCATTGGGGCTCAATTGAATGACACTTCCCTCTTTAAAAATATTCTCAGATGATAACCAAGAGGAGAGGCTGTCACGAACTTCCCAAATATCATCTACAGTGTATTCAAGCTTTTCAATTCTATTCGCATCGTAAATTACCCATCTATTGTCTGCTATCTGGCTTGCCTTTAATGGGTGGCGCTGTGCATCATAAACCTTAAGTTTGGAAATTAACTTGCCATGGTTCAAGTCATCGTTGTAATAGGCTAACTCAGAAACCGGAAATACGAATTCGATGCTGTCCTTATTTATTTTAGGAGGAATTAACTCAACTTGTATTTGATCACCAGTTATGTCGGACAGATCGACTGTGTAAAAGTATCCATTTCTGTTGTAGATATCTTTCTCCCTCAAGCAACCATTTCCAAAAAGTAGGATTACGCAACTACTAATTAAAAATCTTCTCCATGTCATATCGTTCCTCGAATGAATTTTACTAAATGTTGCATAACGTTTGTGTTTAAG
>JAEUUB010000708.1 GCA_016787745.1 Cyclobacteriaceae bacterium | reverse complement strand
CATTTTCTTCTGCTTTCATTCCGGCTCGTTCAATCCGCTTTGCATAATCTTTTCCAAACATGCGTACATGATCATCCTGGCCAAACGCTTTTTCGCGTTCGCGCGGATCAGTAATGGATGCATCTTCGTAGGTCACTTCAGGAACAGGAGAGAAGAAAGGAACTTGCATGATAGCCCAGCCCCCCGGTTTTAACACGCGATTGATTTCACGCATTGCTTTAATATCATCCTGCACATGTTCTAATACGTGGTTGCATAACACTACATCAAAAGTATTTTGCGCGAACGGAATTTCGTGAATATCCATCTTCACCTTGGCTAATGGCGATTCAATATCGGCTGTAATATATTTTTCACCATGGTGCTTTTCAAAGCGTTTCATAAAGCATGGCTCTGGGGCAATGTGGAGGACATCCAGCGTATCAGAAAAAAAATTGGTTTGCTCTTTAAGGTAAAGCCAGAGTAACCGATGCCGTTCTAAACTCAAGCAGTTGGGACATAAAGCATTTGATCGGGGATTTATTCTGCCGTAGGGCAGGAAATGACGATACTTCTTATCACAAATCGGGCACTGTACTGTATTGCCTCTGTAAAAGATGCCTACTACTTTAAGTCCAACGCCACTAAAAAGCTGAAGATATTTGCGGGGAATGAACCGGATGAGAAAGGAAATAAACTGCTTCATGGGCGGCAAAGATAATAGTTAGATCAAAGCATACAGATGTCCGGGGAACATCCGCAGGGGGAATAGACTTATTTTTGTGTTTGTTAAAACTATTTGGGGCATTCCGCCATCTTTATACTGAAAACCACAAATTGAGCTCAAAACCGTTTTCCTGTGGCCGAAACCTTACTTGAGATTGGTATGATGCACTCGGATGCCCTGATTGCCCGGGCCCGTGAGGGTGATAAAAATGCGCAGGGTAAACTGGTGCAACTTTGGTATAAGCGCATTTATAATTTCGCTTACAAATTCTTTTTTGACCATGACCTTGCCATGGAGGCAGCCCAGAAGACGTTCATCAGCATGTCGCGGAATGTGAACAGCCTGCAGGACGCAAGTCGGTTTCGTTCCTGGCTGTATACAATCGCGGTAAATTATTGTCGCGAAGAACTTAGAAAGAAGAAGGCCGGCCGGGCAATTTCCTTAAATGACTTAAACCCGGGCGAAGGTGAAGAAAGTTATTTGTGGGAGGCTAGTAGCGGTCGAAGAGAAAATCCTGAAAGACAATTCAGGCATACCGAGCTTTCGGATTTATTGCAACAGTGTTTGATGGAATTAAGTGAGGAGCAACGGGAAGTGGTGATTATGAAAGAGTATGAAGGATTGAAGTTTCGGGAAATAGCAGAAGCCCTTCAGATCTCTGAGAACACGGTAAAGTCGCGTATGTATTATGGACTTGATGGATTGAAGAAAATTTTGCAGAGTAAGAATATAACAAAAGAAACCATTGGTTATGAATAAGCCAGACGAAAGCACCCTCATCTCGTATCTGTACGGTGAGTTGGATGCAAAGGAAATGCAAAAGGTGTCGGATTATCTGGAGCGCAATCCGGAACTGATGCAGCAGCTTGCGCAATTACAGGCTACGCGCCATGCCTTAACGCACGTGGAGGATAAAGAAGTGATCGCGCCACCTATTTTTGCTGAAGAATCGAATCACACTCCGCGGTTTTGGCAATCCGGTTATTTCAAAACGGTAACGAGCATAGCGGCCACTTTTTTGCTGTTGTTGGTAGCGGCCCGGTTGCTGGGCCCTGACATCAGTTATTCTGAAGGAGAACTCAGGATCAGTTTTCGGGATGCCCTGGAGAATAAGCCATTGAAGGAAACGCCCTCTCCGTTATCGCCACTGGAAGTTCAAAATATGATTGATGTTTCCCTTAACAAAAACAACACCGTACTCTCGGCCACATGGAACAATCACAATGATGAAATTCAGGCATCGCTGAAACGCAACCTCGCTTATAATTCTGCTAAAATAGATGAGTTGATGAAAGTAGCTTCGCAGGCTTCTCAAGATCAGGTTCGAACATTTGTGGCCGGCTTGCAGGAAGACAATCTCCGGCTTATGAAAGATTATATGCAGCTGTCGGCTAAAGATCAAAAGGTGTATGTCGAGAACTTGTTGGTTGATTTCTCCAAATATCTGCAGGAACAACGAAAGCAAGACCTGATGTTATTCCAAACCCGAATGAGCAGCATTGAAAAAAACACTGATCAATTTAAACAGGAAACGGAATTAATTCTGGCCAGCATCATTTCTGGCCCCGAGAACTCATTGAAAAAAGTAAGTAATTATTAAAAATTGAAACTGATATGAACAAACTTGTGAGGATAGCGGTGATGATGGGGATGGTAGTATTAGTTACCATTCAGGTAAACGCTCAAAAGAAAATGGACTTGGAGCGTATGCAACGCGATATTGAGGTAACCGAAAATATTCTGGGTACTTTGATTAAGCAACAATTTGAAAGACGGTCATTCTTTCCGATAGAAATTCAAGGCGAATACCGCGAGGGGCATGGAGTAACCTACCGATTGCCTTATGATTTTAATGGTCCTGTTGTCTGGAACCTGGCTCCAGGCGGAGGGGCAACCATGTTGGATGGCCGATCGTACAGTTATTCCTTTGAATTTCCTTCCGGAGATCAGGCCGAGTTAACCCGAATCATGGATGAGGACATGAAAATTAAAAACGAAGTTATTCGGGGAACGGGGCGCAACAAAACGGTTATCAACAATGCCAAAGTAGACAGTTTGCGTGAACTCAGTACAGATAAAATCATTCAGGCCTGTAAAGAGTTTCTTGCTGATTATGGAGACTTGATTACGCAGCTGGCACCCACAGAAAAAATCAGCATTACCAATCGTGGCGATGGGGAGCGGATGTGGTATAGAGCGTTTGTTACAAACGCCACAAAACCCAGTTATATTTCCATTGAGTCAACTTCGGCAGAGATCAATCAGCTTAAGCAAGGCAAAGTGAGCCGCGATCAATTCATGAAAAATTTGAAGGTGATCAATACAGTTATGGATGATGACCTGCAGCCGGATCTTGAATTATTGACTAGCATTTTTAATCGCCTGTATCGAAGAGATTTGTCCAAAACTTACTTTACAGAGGAGAATGTCTACTACGAGAAATTGAAAGACTACGGAGTAATCTATTACATGCAGGTGTTCTCCAGCAATCAGAATGAATACAACCGGATGTGGATTATGCCTACCCTTGGCCTGCAGGACTTAACCCAGGAGCAACGAGATAGCAAGGTTAAGGAGCTATATCCAAAGTTTGAAAAAGACATCAAAGCTGACATCTTAGAGTATGGGCGAACGGTTAAAAGTTTGAAGCCTGAGGAAGTGTTGGTGTTTGATATAAAATTAACCCGATGTGCTGCCTGCGACATACCCTCATCGTTGGAATTAACAATAAAAGCAAGTGTACTGCAGGATTATGCTACGGGCAAATTAAGTAAAGAGGCGGCCTTAGCTAAGTTTGCTGTAAAGAGAGGCGAAAACCAATAGGTTAGGGGGGGGTAGGTAATCAAAACGCCTTTCACCCCCTTTTTTTGCCGCTTCCTTTTTTTATTTAACGTGCTGTAACCATTCGTTGCTATTAACAGTACTAACACAATACTTACTCACCTTTTAAAGTTATATTTATTTAAAATCGAGGCTATGCAAAGAAGAAATTTACTTATAGGAGCAGGGGTTGTAGTGGTATTGGCGGTGGGTTATTTTGTTGTTAAGGGCGACAACAGTGGGGAAGTGTCTGCTATAATGGCCCCAGTAAAGCAAGGCGAGTTTCGGGTAGAAATCGAGACCACGGGCGAATTGGAAGCAAAAAACTCAGTGAAAATCCTCGGCCCTCAATCCCTAAGAAACTTTCAGATCTGGCAGGTAACTATCCAAAACATTGTTAGTGAAGGAACAGTTGTTAAAAAGGGCGATTGGGTGGCAACGCTGGATCGCTCGGAATTTCAAAATAAATTCTCGGCCAAGCAGATTGAACTCGACAAAGCTTCATCAAAATTTAATCAAACACAGTTGGACACCACGCTGCAAATGCGTCAGTCGCGCGATGAGTTGATCAACCTGAAATACGCTGTTGAAGAATCTGAAATAGTATTGGAGCAATCCAAGTTTGAGCCCCCGGCCACCATTAAGCAGGTTGAAATAAATCTGGATAAGTCAAAACGGGCGTATGACCAGGCTGTCGAAAATTATAAGATTAAGAAAAAGCAAAACATTGAAAAGATGCGCGAGGTAAATGCCGAATTGCGCAAAGTTCAATCGGAATTTGAAGGCATGACCAAAGTGCTTGAAACATTTAACGTACTTGCCCCCGAAGACGGAATGGTGATTTATGAAAAAGGGTGGGATGGGAAACCGATTAAGGCGGGATCGCAAATTCAAATGTGGGAACCCACGGTGGCTACCTTGCCCGACCTGACCACCATGGTTTCAAAAACGTATGTGAATGAAGTGGATGTGAGAAAAGTGAAACCCGGGCAACCGGTGGAAGTGGGATTAGACGCCTACCCTGATAAAAAACTGAAAGGGCTTGTAACCAGTGTGGCCAATGTAGGTGAGCAACGGCCTAATTCAGATGCCAAGGTTTTTGAGGTGATGGTGCAAATTGATGGCACCGATCCAACTCTTCGGCCTTCTATGACTACAAGCAACAAGATTGTTACCAATGTGCAGGATAGTGTTTTGTATGTTCCGTTAGAGAGCCTGCATAGCCAGTTCGACTCAATAACCTATATTTTTAAAAAGAACGGAATAAAAACAGTTAAGCAAGAGGTAGTTGTAGGAGCTACCAATGCAAACAGTGCGGTAATCCTTGAAGGCATTAATGCTTCCGATCGGATTTATCTTTCCATACCCCCGGGGCTTGAAGAACAGGAAATTAATTTGTTACCGCATTTAAATGGCAAGCGCAACAAAAAAGATAAAGAGGAGCCAACCCCTGCCAGCGTTGCCAAAGTTACGGCCAACTAAAACTGCTTCGATTTGAAAATAAAATACTTTACGCCCAGATTACTGGCCAATCTTTACATAGCCATTGACGCGGTGATCGCGAATAAGATGCGATCCTTGTTAACTGCGTTGGGAATTATTTTCGGAGTAGCAGCCGTTATTGCCATGCTCGCCATTGGCAATGGTGCCCAGCAGGAAATTTTAGATCAGATAAAGTTGGTGGGTGTAAATAATATTGTCATTCGTCCTATCATTGAACAAAAGGAAGAGAAGCTGAATGAAGAGGCGGGGGGCAAGAAAGAGAAAAAGAAATTTTCACCGGGCCTAACCATTCGGGACGTACATAGCATAACAACCACCATTCCTGGGTTGGAACGGGTAAGCCCCGAGATTATTCTAAACACAAACGTTATTCGGAGTGGTATTCGGAGGTCGGCTAAGTTAGTGGGTGTGCAACCTTCCTACTTTCAGATTTATGATTTTCAACTTGCCGATGGACGGATGTTCAATGACGAACAATTAAAAACCGGATCGCCTGTTTGCATTATCGGATCAGCATTAAAGAGTCGGTTTTTTCCTACAGAAGATGCCGTGGGCAAAAGCATTAAAGTGGGACCGCACTGGTTGAAAATTATTGGTGTGATGCGCGAACGATTGGTTTCTCAAAGCAGTATCAGCAAATTGGGCATTAGGGATTTTAATATGGATGTGTATGCGCCTTTGCAAAGTGTATTGATTCGATATGAAAATCGTGATTTGATTACCGGTGAAGCCCTTCGAAAAGCTGCTATGCGCAGTCGGGGAATGGTAATAATAAATGGAGACGAAGGGGATGCGGAGAGTGAATTAGAGAAAAAGAATTATCATCAACTGGATCGATTGGTTATTCAGGTGGAAGAAACTGCCAAGCTCCAATCTACCGCGGAGATATTGTCACGCATGCTTTCGCGCAAACATTATGATGTGGTTGATTTTGAAATTGAAATTCCTGAATTGCTGTTAAAACAACAGCAGCGCACAAACGATATTTTTAATTATGTGTTGGGAGCTATCGCGGGTATATCTCTCTTGGTGGGGGGTATTGGGATCATGAACATCATGCTGGCGTCCGTGCTCGAACGGATAAAAGAAATCGGATTGCGGTTGTCTATAGGCGCACAAAAGAGCGATGTGGTACAACAGTTTTTGTTCGAAGCGGTAATGATCAGCGTGAGTGGAGGATTGATTGGGGTAATCTTGGGCGTTTCCCTGGCTTATATAGTTTCAGCTTTTGCAGGCATCCCTACCATCATTAGCTTTTCATCCATCCTTCTTTCTTTTGGTGTAGCGGCCACCGTGGGTTTAATTTTTGGAATAGCGCCTGCCCGCAAGGCTGCCAGTCAGGATCCAATTACGTCTTTGCGATATGAATAAAAAATTAATATTACTGCTGGGCATAATTGTCAGCGGAGTTGTATCTGTTGCCGGACAGAATGTTTTTTCTATCGAAGAAATTATCGAGCGCGCCAAGCAACAATCTATTTTTTCGAAGCAGGCCGAAACGCAGAAAGAAACCAGTTACTGGCAATACCGATCTTTTAAAACAAACTATAATCCACAGTTGCGGCTGAATGGGAACTTACCCACTTACACAAACTACGTAACTCCGGTTATTCAACCGGACGGTACAAAGTTGTATTTGCCGGTAAATCAGTTCAACCCGAATATCAATTTGGGTCTTCAGCAACCCATAGGTACTACCGGAGGCATCATTTCAGCGAATACCAGCTACAATTTCTTTAACGATATAGCGGCCGATATAAATCAGTGGAGTGGTACCGTAATGAATATTGAATTGCGTCAGCCAATTTTTGCCTATAACCCACTGAAGTGGGACAAGCGTATT
>JAEUUB010000674.1 GCA_016787745.1 Cyclobacteriaceae bacterium | reverse complement strand
TTGCTATTTTTTCAGGATCAGGATATCTTCTCAGTAAATCTTCCTCCCATTCATCCAGATTTTTTAAGGGTCCTTCCACTTGATTTTTCATACCATCTCACTCGTAAATTGTCTACTAAGGTGGTAAAAAAATCTGACATTGTGGATTGAACGAGGGCTACCAAAAAAGGGTCGGGGGTTCAATACCCGAAACTTTAAGTTCCTTCGCTGTGTTAAAATAGTTGTAATTTTATTGATTATGAGGATAAGCACATTTTTTGCACTGCTGATTTTAACGTTTGCGTTAAGTTCTTGCGATGCCCAAAATAAGAAGAGTCATTCGCAGGTTATAACCGTTCCGTTAAAAGCACCGGCCACAAGAGCCATTGCTGCTTTTGCCGAAGGCTGCTTCTGGTGCTCCGAGCACATCTTTGAAGCGGTTGTGGGGGTTGACTCCGCGGTGTCGGGGTACGCGGGCGGAACAACAAAAAATCCAACGTATGAGTTAGTTAATACCGAAACGACAGGCCATGCCGAGACAGTGCTTGTATATTATAATCCGAAAGTGATTAGCTACGAGGAGTTGACAAAAGTATTTTTCACTTCGCATGATCCCACCACAAAAGATCGTCAGGGTCCGGATCATGGCTCTTCCTACCGTTCTATTTTATTTTATTTAACAGACGAGGAGAAGACAATTGCACAGAAGTCGTTAAAAAGTTATGGAGAGTCGGGACTTTATAAAAACCCCATTGTTTCTGAAGTTAAAAAGTTAACCGAGTTCTATCGGGCAGAAGAATATCATCAGGATTTTATAGAACATAACCCCAATCAGAGTTATGTGCGCGGTGTTTCTATTCCACGATTTGAGTTGTTTAAACGAACGTATAAAGGAAAATTGAAATAATTTATATCTCCCGAATTTCAAAGTCTTTTCCTTTTCCGAATTTGATGGTGTCTTTGAGCAGATAGCGCTCCAGGGTATGCAGATCTTTTACTTTGAAATCGCCATTGACTAAAATACGCTCAATCTCAAATTCGTATTGATCGCCCAGATTTACGAGCCGATATTTTTTCCCCACACGCAGCACATCAAAAGAAAGGCCCATTTATAAATCCTCTTCGCGTTCCAACATTAAAATGGAGGCCTGGGGTACAATAAAAAGTTTT
>JAEUUB010000779.1 GCA_016787745.1 Cyclobacteriaceae bacterium | reverse complement strand
TTAAGCATTACAATATTTCCTTCGGCAGGATGGTTGGCCATGGAGTAGGCACGGAAGATGGGCTCATCATTCTTCATTTTTAAATCCCACAACTTAAACTTATCCCAGTCCGATTGGAATACATCCTGTTTATGCCCCAATTCCGGATGCGGAGTAATATCCATCGTTTTGAAGTCGGCTGTAATGGCAGGCACATCAATTTGAATATACCCCCCGGCTTCAAATTTCAAGGTTTCGCCCGGAGGCAGTTTTACAACAAATTCTTTAATAAAGGTGGATACGTTGTAATTACTTACTACTTCACATTCCCACTTTTTAATACCAAAAATTTCTTCCGGAATCTGAATCACCAGGTCCTGCTTCACTTTTACCTGGCAGCCTAAGCGCACATGTTCCTTTTGCTCTTTACGGGTTAAATGCCCTACTTCGGTTGGCAATACATCGCCTCCTCCTGTTTCAACCACACATTTGCACATAGCGCAGGTGCCCCCGCCTCCACAGGCAGAGGGCAGAAAAATCTTTTCGTTGGCAAGGGTGTTCAACAAAGAACTTCCGGCTGAGACGGTGATTGTCTTTTCACCATTGATGACAATCTTAACGGGCCCCGATTGTACCAACTGTTTTTGAGCGACAATCAATAACCCTACCAGCAGCAAAATAACAGCGGTAAAAGCGACAATAGAAGTGACTATTAGCATGGATGACTTAATTTAAACCTTGTGCTACAAATATAGGAATCACAGCTAAAACAGTCCATTTGGTACGATAAAATCATCAGAATTGAACAAATAAAAAGTGGCACTTTTGGGGTGCCATTTTCCATGGTTTAACAAGAGGATTGAATTTGTTCAAATCCGAAACATCAGGCCGATAATCGTTCTATTTTTTGAGAATGTTTGACAGATACAAGATTTATTTCGGGAGCCAGAATAACGCTTACTTCATCCCATTGCGCCCATTCTTTTAGTTTTTCGAGTTTTACAGACCCTTTCAGATACTGATGACCATTTCCCTGATAGCCCCCTTTAAACTTCTCAAAGTCCTGGTGGGAGATAAGGGACCCTTCGGGAAAACTGATAATAACATCTACCAAACCGTTATTTGAGAAGGGCAAACTTTCGCCTTGTGTATACTTTTTGTACTCGTAACGGTAGTCGAATGTTAGGGCTGAGATGTCGGACAGCACGGCCGATCCCGTGGGATAACTGCCGGCCCCTTTACCAATGAAAACTTGCT
>JAEUUB010000566.1 GCA_016787745.1 Cyclobacteriaceae bacterium | reverse complement strand
ATAAAAGGTTGGGCTCTCGGTGGCTACTGCATCTCCAGGTTTTGTTGTAGCCCGCAAGCAAAACGAAAGTGCTTCCAGGCATCCAGCAGTTACTACAAGATCATCTTCACTCAATGCACCGCCCCAGTTCAGCGAAAGTTTGGCAATCTGCTTTCGCAATTCTTCATTTCCCTGAATATGTTCATACCCCAAACAATGATCGGGGGAATGTCGTAGCGAATGAACTACCGACTTATTCAACTTTGCCGATGGAAGCAACGAGGGATGTGGAGCGCTCAGTGAAAAAGATAAAAGGTTGGGTGACCTTAAATCATGATAGACACTCGAAATCATTTCGTCAACACTTATGGGCAAGGCTTCATCGGTTGGTTCTGAACATGTGGGTATCTCGAATGAATGCTTAGGTGAAAATTTTACATAGTAGCCCGATTGAGGCCTGGCTTCAATCAGACCTTTACTTTCCAAATAATAATAAGCCTGAAATGAAGTACTCAAACTTATGCCCTGTTGCTTACTTAATGACCGTACAGATAATAACTTATCCCCAACCTTTAATGTCTGCTTTTCAATTAACTTTTCAATTCGGTCGGCTACTTCAATGTATTTATGATCGGGTTTAAGCAGGGTTTCCATAATGAAATAGGGTTTAAAAGAATCAAAACTGATCTGGTCAAAATTAATAAAACTGAAACTGTTTTGTTGCCGTTAAATCAGGAAAATTTGTGTTATGAATTCAGCGGCAAGCAAACCTTCCTTATTCGGGTATCTGGCATTGGCCTTTGTGTGCATTGTTTGGGGCACTACGTATCTGGCCTTACGCATTGGCGTCACTCAGTTTCCCCCTCTCCTTTTTTCGCTCTTGCGCTTTCTAACAGCGGGGCCAATCCTGATTGCCATACTGGTATTCATTGGCAAGGCTAAATTCCCCGGCAAAGAAGGGATGATTCATCAGGCCATCAGTGGATTCTTTATGATCACATTAGGGATCAGCATTGTGGGTTGGGCTGAAGTTTATATTTCCAGTGGCATGGCGGCCATTATTTGCTCTCTTATGCCCGTGTGGGTAATTCTTATTAATCTGATTATGAATGCGGACGAAAAACCAACGTTCCTTATTATGGTGGGTCTCGTCATGGGTTTTGGCGGCATTGTAATGATCTTTGGCGAACACGTGTCTGATTTCGCCAATTCCAATTACCGGTTGGGCATTGTTATGACTTTTCTGGGCAACCTCTGCTGGGCATTCGGAAGTGTCTGGATTAAAAAACGAAATACAAATTCAAACCCATTCCTTAACGCGGGGTTGCAAATGGTATTTGGAGGACTTTTTCTTATCCCGATTAGTTTGGTGTTTGATGATTACTCTACCATTCATTGGACGAAGGAAGTACTGTACTCGTTAACCTACTTAAGCTTAATTGGCTCGGTAGCAGGGTATGCCTGTTATTCTTATGCGATTAAACACTTACCGATGACTTTAGTATCCCTTTATGCCTACATCAATCCTATTGTGGCCATAGTATTAGGCTGGCTGGTGCTAAGTGAGAAACTGACTTTTAGAATTATTTTGTCGATGCTTTTAACGGTGGCTGGAATTTATATAGTAAACAAAGGATATCAACTTCGCATGCGATGGAAAACACAGGTATCAAAGTGATTCCGTATCAGGCTGAACATCAGCCCTGGTTTGAAAAATTAAATCGCGACTGGATTGAAAAGTTCTTTTGGATGGAACCCGTTGATTTTGAGGTGTTGCAAAAACCAGAGGCGCATATTATCTCAGCCGGTGGGATTATTCTGATGGCTCAGTACGAAAATGAATTAGTGGGTACTGTTGCCTTAAAATTTGTAAGTCCCGGAGTTTATGAATTCACAAAAATGGCAGTAACTGATAAGTATCAAGGAATGAAAATAGGAAAACAACTTTCATCCGTTGCCATTGAAAAAGCTATCGCATTACATGCTGAGAAAATCATTCTCTATTCAAATACTAAGTTAATTTCAGCCATTGCCTTATATCGAAAATTGGGATTTGTTGAGGTTCCCCTGGATGGACCCTACAAGCGTAGTGATTTAAAAATGGAATTATTAATTTCCACGCCCTAGTGAAGGAAATCATTTTTAAATTTGAATGTAAACACTATAAAATATGATAAACGCAGCCCTGGTTACTCTTTTGTGTCGCGATCTGGCGAAACTCAGAGTCGAGTTGGAATCTTATAAAACGGAAACGCAAATCTGGAAAGTGACCGGAGAAATTGCAAACTCAGCGGGCAACTTGTGTTTGCACCTGGTGGGTAATCTCGACACCTACATAGGCGCTACGCTGGGAAATACCGGATATGTGCGCGACCGCGATGCTGAGTTCGCTTTAAAAAATATTCCCCGATCGGAATTGATTCAACGGATTGAGTCTACCCTTACTACTATCCAACGCGTGGTGCCTGCACTTACGAACGAGCAATTGAAAGCCGAATACCCGCTTCTCGTTCTGAAGGAAAAAACAACCACCGAATATTTTCTGATTCACCTGGCTATGCACTTAAGCTATCACCTGGGGCAGGTAAATTATCATCGCAGATTAACAGCATAAACAAAAAAGAAATCATACCTTCAAATTCAAACATACCTCGATGAATACACTTGTTGACATACCCGTAGAACGTATCAAGCAATCAAGAATCAGTTCTGTTGACTTCAAGACCCTCGGTTTTGGAAACTACATTTCTGATCACATGTTGGTAGCAGATTATAAAGACAAAAAATGGCACCAACCGAAAATTATGCCTTTTGGAGAGTTGTTAATGACACCCGCCATTCTCTCCCTTCATTATGGGCAATCCGTTTTTGAGGGTATGAAGGCTTTTAAAAATAAAAAGGGCGAGGTTTCTATTTTTCGCCCTCAGCGGCATCATCAAAGATTGTTGCGTTCTCTTGAACGTATGTGCATGCCGGCCATTAGCGAGGAGTTGTTTGTTGAAAGTCTTTGCGCCTTGATTGCTGCCGATGCCGCATGGGTACCCGATGCAGAAGGATCAGCCCTCTATATAAGACCGGTGATTTTCGCGACCGAATCAAGATTGGGCGTTAAGATATCCGATGAATATAAGTTTGTCGTGCTTACAAGCCCCGTGGGCCCTTACTTTGCAAAACCCGTTCGCGTAAAAGTGGAAGAACATTATGTACGTGCAGCCGAGGGTGGAACCGGATTTGCCAAGTGTGCCGGAAATTATGGCGGAGCATTCTACCCGGCTGAGCAAGCGAGACAAGCCGGATTTGACCAGGTATTGTGGACAGATGCCAAAGAACACACGTACATCGATGAATCAGGTGCTATGAACGTTATGTTTGTGCTCGATGGCAAACTGGTTACTCCAAAACTAAGCACGTCAATTTTAGATGGTGTTACCCGCAACTCGTTATTAACCCTTGCCGATGACATGGGCATGCCCAAGGAGGAACGAAGAATAAGCATTGCCGAATTGAAAGCCGGATTTGAAAACGGAAAACTTACGGAAGCCTTTGGCGTTGGTACGGCTGCTGTGGTTTCAACGATTGCAATCATTAACATTGACGGAACCGATTATTCTCTTCCGCCCGACAGCGAGGCAAGTTTTCAGCAACGCGTAAAGAAAAAACTTCATAACATCCGCATGGGCCACGAACCCGATACACACAACTGGAATTATAATGTTCCGTTGAAGTAGGTGTCAAAAAAAATTCTTAATGAGAGCTTCCTTTTTTACACAACCCGGCACACCTCTTGAAATCCGCGAAGTAAAAAAACCAAAACCCATAAAAGATCAGGTATTGGTACGCCTGCACAATGCAGCCCTTAACCATCGCGATCTTTGGATTCAAAAAGAACAAAGTTTTCCTGACGGCATCGTGCTGGGTTCAGATGGAAGCGGGGTTATTGAAGATGTGGGCGAAGATGCCGATACGCTGCTGATTGGGATGGAGGTAATTATTAATCCAAGTCTCAACTGGGGCGATAATCCCATGGTACAAGGCAACTCCTTTAAAATCCTGGGTGTGCCCGATGCCGGAACATTCAGTGACTATGTTGTTGTCTCCAAAAAGCAGGTTTTTGAAAAGCCCGAACATCTCTCCTTTGCAGAAGCAGCTGCCGTCCCTTTGTCGGCATTAACGGCATACCGGGCTTTATTTTCCAAAGCCCGCTTACGCGCAAAAGAGAAAGTTTTGATTACGGGCATTGGCGGTGGTGCAGCTCTGTGGGCGTTTCAATTTGCCAAAGCCTATCAGGCACGGGTGTATGTAACTTCCGGATCTGAAGAAAAACTGAGCAAAGCGAAAGAACTTGGTGCCGCAGGTGGATTTAATTATAATGATCCCGCGTGGGCGAATCAGGCACTAAAAGAATCGGGTGGATTTGATATTGTGATTGACAGTGCGGGTGGAGGGCAGTTTTCTGACCTCCTCGAACTTATGGTTCCGGGTGGACGCATTGCAATCTTTGGCCGAACTGCGGGAGACATTCCCAATCTGCCAACCCGGTTACTTTATTGGAAGCAAATTTCCATACATGGCACCACCATGGGCACACGCGATGAGTTTCTCTCTATGATTGATTTTCTGGAAAGCCGAAATCTAAAACCCATTATCGATAAAGTTTTTGCCTTCGATCAGATCAATGAAGCCGTAAAGCGCATGGAACAAGGCAATCAGTTTGGAAAAATTGTTTTACAAATAAAATAAGCAACCATGAGTTCATTCCCGGTTACCGATAAAACCAAAATAACCCGTTTGCCCAAGCGCGGAGAGTATGATCAGGAAACTGTTTATTCAATTTTGGATGAAGCACTTTTTTGTACAGTGGCCTATTCAAAAGATAATCAGCCTTTTCAAATACCTACCGGTTTTTGCCGGATCGGTAATAAACTTTATATCCATGGCTCAGTAGGAAGTTATTACATGCGCCAGCTACAAACAGAAAAATTACCCGTGTGCATTAGCGTTACGCTTATCGATGGCATGGTGCTGGCGCGTTCGGCTTTTCATCACTCGGTCAATTACCGATCGGTTGTCTTATTTAGCAAACCCGAAAACGTTACTGATAAAACTGAACTCTACCATGCGTTGGAAGTTTTCACAAATAAAATGTGCCCCGGGCGTTGGGATGATGTCCGAAAGCCCAACGAGGGGGAATGGAAAGCAACGATGGTTTTATCTTTTGAGATAACGGAAGCATCGGCAAAAGTCAGAGTAGGAGCCCCCAAAGATGACGAAGAAGATTACGACCTGAATATCTGGGCGGGAGTGCAACCTATTAGACTGGAGCGTAAGGCTGTTGTCCCCGACCCTGCCCTTAAGGCTGGTATTCCGGTCCCAGGCTACCTTTCCGCGGATGCTTGAAATCTGGCTAAAAATGGCTATCTTCGCGCCACCTGAACCAAAATAGCGGTTCGGTGGTTTAACGATTAGGCCCAAAAGGCCATATAAACGCTAAAAATACAATTATCATGGGAAGACCTCCTGTACTACCAAAGAAGAAAAAAGACGGATTTTGGCTGGAAGTGCGCAACAAAGGCGCCCGTACCGGCACGATTTTAATTCGCGATAGCCATCAGGCTATGATGCAAGCTGCCAAACAATACGAAATGACGAAAGATGTCATTCTGTTGGGTGAGCATAAAAATGGTAAAAAAGTAGATTCAGATAAGGTCAAGGCAAAAAAGTCTAAAGAAGCCTGATTCTGTAAACATTTAGATTAAGAGCTATTCTCTCAGTTTCTTAAAAAATTGATTGAGTAGCTCTTTACTTTCCTGTTCATTCACTCCCTTCTTAACCATTGTGCGCGAATGTAATAAGGGTTGCTGAACTAACGAGTAGCCACGTTGCAAATCGCTGGCGCCATACACCAACTGTTGCAACTGTACCCAATGCAGCGCTCCTGCGCACATCACACAAGGTTCCAGGGTAACATACAAGGTACACTCGCTTAAATATTTTGATCCTAAAAAATTAGCTGCAGCGGTTACGGCCAACATCTCGGCATGAGCCGTAGCATCGGTCAACTGCTCTGTTTGGTTATGCGCGCGACCAATAATTTTATTCTGACATACCACCACAGCTCCAACGGGTACCTCGCCCAACTCCAAAGCTTTACGGGCTTCTTTCATGGCTTCTTTCATAAAGAAATCGTCTGAATACAAGTCCATAAAATCAACCCGATTACTTTATCTTAATTGACTTCATCATCAAGCGCACAGTTTCCTGCCAATCCTCTTTCGAGGATTTAGGAGAGGTGAAGGTAAACACAAGGGTGCGATCGGGTTCCACCAGGTATTGGATATAGGTATAACGGAATACGGGTTGTTGTTCTCCAAGAGTTAATCGGTTTCCGTTTACGCGGGATTCAAATTCAAAATAGATTAGCTTTCTTTTATGAATTTCATGAATGCCTTCCTGAAGTATATCCACCCGATCATAGAAGCTATGAATGCTTGACTTAAAGAATTTCTGAGCCATCTCCAGATTACCATCGGGCCATTGCGTAGCCGAAATATTAACACTAAAATCCAGGGTTCGGTTAAGATCGGTATAAGCCGCCAGGGGTGCCCGAACCGATGGATATCGCTGAATGATATCATCCTCCGTCATGGGTGAAAGTTCGGCTGGCAGGGAAATGGTGATACCCTCAGCCACTTTGGTTTTGATCAACTTATCGGGGGTAAAACCGGTTAAACTAAGCAGCAGCAGAAAAAACAAAATTCTCATCATAGTTATTGTAAAACGAAATTAGACCTACACGCAGGTATAACGTGCAACCTTTATTAATTTGCGGCCCTCAAATTTAAGGATTTTACCATGCTAAGAACTCATACATGCGGTGAACTGCGGCTAAACGATGTAAATAAACAAGTTACCTTGACCGGTTGGGTACAACGCACCCGCGATAAAGGAAGTTTACTATGGATTGACCTGCGCGATCGGTATGGCATTACCCAGTTGTTTTTAGAAGAAGGGAAAAGTGAAGCCGCTTTATTGGAAATCGCCCGAAAAGCCGGGCGCGAATTTGTAATTAAGGCTCAGGGCACGGTGGTGGAACGTGTTTCTAAAAATGATAAAATTTCCACCGGAGATATTGAGATCAAAGTGACAGCGCTTGAAATTCTGAATCCCTCCAAAGTTCCGCCATTTACTATCGAAGATAATACGGATGGCGGAGACGATTTAAGAATGAAATACCGGTATCTGGATTTGAGAAGAAACCCAGTGCGTGAAAATTTACAACTGCGTCATAAAGTAGCCCAACAAACCCGGGTATATCTTGATAGTCTTAATTTTATTGAAGTAGAAACTCCGGTGCTAATTAAAAGCACACCCGAAGGGGCCCGCGATTTTGTGGTTCCTTCGCGCATGAACCCCGGAGAGTTTTATGCCCTGCCACAATCGCCTCAAACATTTAAGCAACTATTGATGGTTTCGGGGTTCGACCGGTATTATCAAATTGTAAAATGCTTTCGCGATGAAGACTTGCGTGCCGACCGGCAACCCGAGTTTACCCAAATAGACTGCGAGATGGCCTTCATCACGCAGGAAGATATTCTATCCACTTTCGAAGGATTGGTGCGGCATCTTTTTAAAACGGTAAAGGGTATTGATATGCCATCAGTGCCCCACATGTGTTATGATGATGCCATGAGGTATTATGGTTCTGATAAACCCGACACGCGCTTCGAAATGAAGTTTGTAGAATTGAACTCCGTTGCTCAGGGCAAAGGATTTCAGGTTTTTGATAGTGCCGAGTTGGTGGTGGGGATATCTGCAAAAGGTTGCGCAGAGTATACACGCAAGCAATTAGATGAACTTACTGAATTTGTAAAGAAGCCGCAGATTGGCGCAAAAGTTCTCGTGTATGTGCAATGTAAAGCCGATGGTTCCTTTAAATCATCGGTTGATAAGTTTTATTCTGCTGAGGATTTAAAACAGTGGGCTGATTTGTTTCAGGCTCAGCCGGGAGATTTATTATTGGTACTTTCAGGCGAAAAAGAGAAAACGCAAAAAGCGTTGAGTGAACTTCGTTTACGAATGGGCGAAATCTTGGGCCTTCGTGATAAACATAAATTCTCGGCACTTTGGATAATTGATTTTCCCTTGTTGGAATGGAACGAGGACACAAAACGCTGGCATGCGATGCACCATCCGTTTACCTCCCCCAAGCCAGCCGATATGAAATTACTGGACAGTGATCCGGGGAAGGTGCGCGCAAATGCGTACGACATGGTTATTAACGGCACCGAAGTGGGTGGCGGTTCCATCCGTATTCATGACCGGGCTACACAGCAATTGATGTTCAGTCGCCTGGGCTTTAGCGAAGACGAAGCAAAAAAACAGTTCGGCTTTTTGATGGAAGCCTTTGAATTTGGCGCACCGCCTCATGGCGGCATTGCGTTTGGATTTGATCGGCTGTGTTCGCTTTTTGGAGGTGCCGATTCAATCCGTGATTTTATCGCGTTCCCAAAAAATAATTCGGGCCGCGATATGATGATTGATACACCATCCACCATCTCGCAGGAACAACTTCATGAGTTGAGCATTGAAGTAAAGGAGGCTGCCCGGTAGTAGGCTTACAAAGTTATACCCTTTGTGTTGGCGGGTAGCTTGTCGCAAATGTGGATTTAATCCAGTAGCTGGGTCGTTTCTTCCGCATCAATAGAAATATCATCTTCCCCTACATCATCGAAGGGATTTTCCAGATGGTCTTGAATATTATCCAGGCTAACTAAAATAAAACTGTATAACACGGGCATTACATATTCAAGCGAAGCGGAGTAATCCCCCACAGTGCTGGCAAAATAGGGGCCATAAATAATAGGGAATATATAAATAAATACTTTCGAGTAAGTGCGTAATGTAATAGGCGTTCTATAGTTATGAATTATTTTCATATTATCAAACGCGATAATCATTTTGCTTACGTATTGGCTGGCTCTTGAAATCTCCCCACTCTGTACACCATAATTCCGCAATTCATTAGTCATTAAAGAAAGGCGGGAAAATAGCTGGTACATGTTCGCTTCGTTTTGTTTCCATTCCGGATCGTGCTCGGTTTTAAACATGTCCCGCATCAATTTCATCATATCAAAAATAATCTGTTTCGTTCGCGCGGGAAGATCATGGTCTTTGCTCGCACTCCAATCGCGGGTGGCGTAGTAAATGGCTATTGCATGTCCCTTGAAATCGGCAAAGCGTTGCAACGCGGTTTCTCTACGCGTGTAAGCCGAGCCAATAGAAAACACAACCGGAAAAACAATGGCTACTCCCACCAACATATCCGGAAACTTGGCCGTAAGCCCCAGTTTAAAACAAGTATACGTTGAAATAACCGCCAAGGCAGTAATGATAAAGGTCTTATAATTTATGATCAGGCTAAAACTTCGAATGATTCGTTTCATGGGCTTACGTACTATTTCTAAAAAAATTAAAGGTGTGATTACTGTTTGTTACTTAAATGATTGGTCATGTACGTGCTTTAGTCTTCTACCACTTCCACCTCCACACGAACATTCCTGCGGGCGTTATTGCTGTCTTTATCGTGAATCATGCGTGTGCCTCCCCAAGCCTTGATGTCAATACGATCTTCGCTAATATGCTGAGATACCAGCCATTCTTTTATTACCAGCGCTCTTTGATACGATAACTCTTTGGCAGACCCTGAACCGTCTTCCACATCCGAACTAAGTTCAAAGAAATTATGACTCGGCCCCATGGTAATAATTTTTCCACGGGCGTTTCCGTTGGTGTGGCCATGCAATACAATTTTATAACGCTCATTCGAATTCATAAACTCCAATAACCGCAATAATTCATACTTGGATTCCGGAAGCATAATGGCCGCATCATTAAAAAAATAAACATTGTACAAGGTCTCAATATCTCCTTTATGCAGCCGGGATAAATCAAAATTGATTACATAATGATTGTCGCGCCATTCCATATAGCTCGGCATGTTATCTTTTGTAATTTCAGACAACACAAAATCGTGCTGAACTTTTCGATATCCAAAAGAAGAGCCAATTAGAGATAGCTTGCCCGATTTGTTTCGTGGATCTGGCAATGTCTCGACTTCATGCGCTTTTACTTTTTTTATCAGCCTTGCTACATCGCCATCTACAATTTCTACTTCCCCATCAATGGGTTGACTGTTCGTTGGATTATAGGTGTAAAACAAAACCTCGGCTTGCTTTAGCGGGGGCGAAACATCCGAGGGTACTTCCTTCACCGGTTCAGTTACCGGAGGTTCCTCCTTTATAATTTCAGCAACAGCATTTTGTCCTTCCTGGTTATTTTCGACCGCTGCCGGTGAATTAACTTCTTTCACCTCAGGCGGAACTTGTTTCACTTCTTCAACCGGAGGTGGATTCGTGCCTTCTTTCATAATCCGTACCCACGCGTTTGCAAAACCTCCCTCTTTTCTGGTTTTCAACATTTGCTCGATCGATTCATCGAAGTCGGTATAATAATCCAGGTAGATATAGTAAAACTTCCTTCCTGAATCATAACCAAACTTAGAATGCAAACCGCTGCTGTTTAGTTTGGCAACATACGCTTCCATATACTTCTCCTGACCGATTCGATAAGCCGCTACCACGATGTAATAGCCTTTTTGCAAATACTCGCCTTTAGGGGTGGGGTCGGTAAATGAAAAAGAAGAAAGGCCCAATACAAGTACCAGGGCACATACAAAGCCACGCATAGAATGGGTTTAGACAATTAAAGATTGCTGAAAAAAGTGATTTTTGCAATGATCGGACAGAACGGCTATCGCGAAAGCATCTCTTTTAAGAATCCATAACCGTAGCCTGTTAATTGAACGAGCGCAGCCGGAACAC
Organism: Cyclobacteriaceae bacterium; assembly: GCA_016787745.1. Taxonomy (GTDB): domain Bacteria; phylum Bacteroidota; class Bacteroidia; order Cytophagales; family Cyclobacteriaceae; genus ELB16-189. The sequence continues at coordinate 1,379 of JAEUUB010000566.1, read as the reverse complement.
TTAAAAGCGCCACCATTACAGACTTTGTTGTTAAACAACAATCAACAAAAATGGAAACCAAGTAAACACCGTAGAACACAAATCCTGTTAATGCAAGCCCTTTGAAAATTGGAAGCAGAACCACAGACAAAAGTATGCCTATTAAAAAAAAGGCTGGAAACCAGTGTGTCACTTTTACTTCCCCGGCATGTGCCTTACCTACCAGGGCCCGCCCTTTGCCAAAATTTTTCACCTGATTAAAAAATTCGCTGAAGTTTGCTCTACGTTTATGATAGACATAAGCATCGGGAATAAGGCCTATTCGAAATCCCTGTTTACGCATGCGTACACTAAGCTCAATGTCCTCTGCCAGGCGGTCAAATTTAAATCCTCCGGTTTGCTCAAAGACTTTTCGGCTGATCCCCATGTTAAAACTGCGTGGCTGAAATCCACTTGATTTACCACCCCGGATGCCACCTGTAGTGAATACCGATGCCATGGTGTAGCCCATTGCCTGTTGAACCAACGTAAATTTTTGATGGCCCCGATCCGGTCCGCCCCATGCATTAAGCGGTTCGGTATTCAAAAATTTTTCCACCGATTCGAAATAGTGTTCGGGTATAATGCAATCACTATCGAAGACAACAAAATACTCACCCCGGGCTCTTTCAAATCCAAAATTCCGGCTTGGGCCAGGTCCGCTATTCGCTTTATAATAATAGTGTATGGTCAACCGACTGGCGTAATCCGCATACACTTTTTCACTTGTAATAGATGAACCATCTTCAACGAGAATCACCTCAAAATCTTTATTTGTTTGATGGGTAAGACTTTCCAGCAATTCCTGTATTTCATTAGGACGGTTATACACAGGAACTACTATAGAAAATCGGGGTGCGCGCATACTTTGTAAAAATAGCTAAATCAAGGACACTACCATCAATCCTAATTTTCGTAGGAGTATAGATTACTTTTTATACCTTTCAAATAGGTCTTTGAACGACTGCATCCAGCTCATGAGATTTTCGAAATCAAGTATATTGTTTTGGGCACTTCTAGTGTCAGGCTATGCGGTACAGGCACAAACGGGGCAAATTGTTGGTAAAGTAATCGACTCTAAAACACTTGCGGCTCTTCCCTTTGCAAACGTATTTATAAATCAAACTACCTTGGGTACTGCAACGGATGAAACCGGGAGCTATGTCCTAAACGAAATTCCCGAAGGATTAAATGAAGTAGTCGTGTCGTTTGTGGGGTATCAATCGTATCAAACAAAAGTTCAGATTGTACAAGGAAAAGCGGTTCAGCTTAATGTACGATTAGCGGTTGATGAGAAGCAATTGGAAACCGTGGTGGTGGAAGGTACGCGCGACAAAGCCTGGGAGAAGCAACTCAAAAAT
>JAEUUB010000493.1 GCA_016787745.1 Cyclobacteriaceae bacterium | reverse complement strand
GTAATACCCGCGTTTATCTACCTGAAAACTCATACTTGTAAATTTTTAAGAATGGACAATACTTTACTCTTTGCTTTTATTCCTACCGATATTTCTACACCACTGTTTACATCGAGCGCATGAAGATTCATCCCGGCAAAGGAATCCAGATCGGTACTATTTTCGGAATTAATTCCACCACTTAAAAAGAAGGGAACCTTTTGATTGTACTTGTTTAACATCTTCCAATCAAAACTTTTTCCACTGCCTCCATACACGCTTGCTCTTGTATCGAATAGAAAAAAATCAGCCACCTGCACAAATTCCTGGGTTATCGAAAAATCAAACTCCCGGTTCACCCGAAAAACTTTTATTACGGCCACTCCCGCTTCCTTAACCCGTTTGCAGAACACAGCAGTTTCGTCCCCGTGCAATTGAACAAAATCAAGAGAATGTTTCTTCACTATTTGCAGCAAGCTACGGAATGGTTCATTCACGAAAACGCCCACTTTCTTAATCCTTGGAGAAATATCATCCGGAATTCCGAAATTGTCACCCACAAAACGTGGAGAGTTTTTATAGAAAATAAATCCCATATAGTCCGGATTCAACAGGCTAATCTCCCGAATGTTATCGACCTCGCGCATCCCACAAACTTTCAACCGAATGGAATTTTGAGTATTCATATCAAACTTCACTTTCCATTTTTCTTAATCGGTTTACAAATTCCTGACACGCTTTTTCAGGACTGTGGTTCTGCATAAAACTTTGACCCATTAAAAAACCTTTGTATCCATGTTTTCTCAGTTCGATGATAGTTTCAGGATTTTCAATTCCGCTTTCTGATACTTTAACCATCGTTGCTGGAATTTTTTCGGCCAGCCTTATTGAAACTGCCGTATCCGTTATAAAAGTTTTCAAATCACGATTGTTTACACCAAGCATGTCTATCCGTGCCCCTGCGTTGTCTTCCCATTCTCTCTCATTATGAATCTCCAGCAAAACTTCCAGCTTTAATGCATGGGCAAATTCAGCCAGTCTTTTCAGGAGGTTGGGTTTCAGGGCAGCCGCAATCAGGAGAATGACATCGGCCCCAATGGCTTTTGCTTCTAAAATCTGATATTCATCCACAACAAAGTCTTTCCGTAAAATGGGACAATCGCCACTTGCCCGAGCCGCCATTAAATCTTCATTCGTTCCGCCAAAATATTTCAAATCCGTTAGTACGGATAAGCCGGAGACGCCTGCCTGTGTGTATCCCCGGGCAATGTCTTCTACGGAAATGCTGCCATTGATAATTCCTTTCGATGGAGACTTCCTTTTTATCTCTGCAATAATTCCGGTTTTATCAGGCTGTAAAATACATTCCTTCATAGACACCACCGGTCTGTTAAAATGTATAGCCTGTTCTAAAGTCTTACCCGGAGTGATTCGCTTACGTTCGGCTACCTCCTGGTACTTGAATTGAATTATCTCCTCCAGAATATTCATCATTTTCCTATTAATTTATTAAACGCATTCAACGCCTTACCCGAGCGCAGCGCCTCTCTGGATTT
>JAEUUB010000443.1 GCA_016787745.1 Cyclobacteriaceae bacterium | reverse complement strand
GAATCGCCCCTCGGCATTCTTGGCGATGCGGTGGATATATTGTTTCTGAAAGGATACCTCACCCGTTTGCTCGAACAGCGAAATGAAACCTTGAAATCGTATGCCGAAACAGATAAGTGGATGGAAATTCTCCCTGTCTCTATGGATGAACCTTCAATCGTTTGCTGAAAAATAGCAATCACAAACTCACCGTAAGCCAGATCATTCACTACCTTTGCCCACGCAAAGGATTTTACGCATGAAGACTATTAACGATTTTAGTTTCAAAGGTAAGCGCGCGCTTATCCGGGTTGATTTTAATGTTCCCCTAAATAAAAGTTTTGAAGTAACCGATGACAACCGCATCCGGGCAACAATTCCTACACTAAAGAAAATTTTAAGCGATGGGGGTTCTTGTGTGTTAATGTCGCACTTGGGAAGACCCAAAGATGGACCAGAGGATAAGTATTCGCTAAAGCATGCAATTAAAACAACCGAAGCCTTGTTGGGTGTGCCGGTTAAATTTGCCTCCGACTGCATTGGTGAGGAAGGGTACAAACTATCCGGTTCTCTAAAACCCGGAGAAGTTCTGCTGCTTGAAAATCTGCGTTTCTACAAGCAGGAAGAAAAAGGAGATCTGGCCTTTGCTGAAAAACTTTCCAAACACGGAGACCTGTATGTAAATGATGCTTTTGGTACCGCCCACCGGGCACATGCCTCTACTACTATAGTAGCCCAGTTTTTTAAAGAGAAATGTGCAGGCCTGGTGATGGCCGCTGAATTGGAGAACGCCAAAAAGGTGCTTGAAAATTCTGTTAAGCCATTCACTGCCATTATGGGTGGAGCCAAAATTTCGGATAAGATTTTGTTGATCGAAAAGTTACTGGATAAAGTAAACCACTTAATTATCGGGGGCGGTATGTCTTATACTTTCTTTAAAGCCCTGGGCGGAAACATTGGCAACTCATTGGTTGAACTGGACAAATTGGATTTAGCCAAAGAGCTTATTCAAAAAGCAAAGTCAAAAGGGGTTGAATTGCATTTACCAATTGACTCGGTGGCCGGTGATAAATTTGATGCGCAGGCCAACACACAAAACGTAAACAACAACGCCATCCCCGAGGGTTGGATGGGTTTGGATATCGGGCCGCAGGCCACACAGGTTTTTTCAAAAGTTATTGAAGACTCAAAAACCATTTTATGGAATGGCCCCATGGGTG
>JAEUUB010000426.1 GCA_016787745.1 Cyclobacteriaceae bacterium | reverse complement strand
AGCCGCTTCATTCGCCTTTCCGTTTCGCGACTGGAAATACCGGCATCAATTAAAACAGCTTCTTCCCCATTCTCAACATAATAGCAATTGCCATTACTTCCTGAATTTAATGAGGCCACCAATAAAGACATGCACGAAAGTAAAAAGAAAATCCTTTCCGTTGCGCGGAATCAAGGAGATCTAAAAGGAATCCTATTTTTCCTTGGAAATTGAAAGCACTTTGGGATTTACGCAGGTTAGCATTTTTCCATTCGCATAGAATTCAATAATGTTTTGGGCCGCTAACCGGGCCATGCCATACCGTGCTTCTTCCGTGGCCGAACCAATATGCGGCAGCACGGCTACGCTGGGCATAGACAGCAGAGGATTGTCCGGCTGCATCGGCTCCGGATTTGTTACATCAAGTCCCGCGCCCCAAATTGCCTTTGTTTGTAACGCATCAATTAAATCATCTTCCTTGTGAACCCCGCCCCGCGAAGTATTAATAAAGATGGATGACTTCTTCATCTTACTGAAACTCGCCTTATTAAAAATCCCCCGCGTCTCTGCACTTAATACACTATGAACAGACAAGACATCACTTTCCTTGAGCAATTCTTCAAAAGATACATACCGCGCACCATATAGTTTTTCCGCCTCTTCGTTCCGACTTCGGTTATGGTAAATAACCTTCATCTTGTACGCCCCCTGGCAACGTTGCGCCATCACCATTCCTATCCGGCCCATTCCAAAAATTCCGAGGGTTTTCCCCGTTAGTTCTATACCAAGGTTTTTTAAAGGTTCAAATTTTTTCCATTGCCCTTGCTCAATAGTTTTATGGAGATAAAACATTTTACGCGAGACAGCAATCATCAAACCAAAGGCAATGTCTGCCGTTGCTTCGCTTAATACATCGGGTGTATTGCTGACAGGAATACCGGCCTGGGTTGCCGCGGCAACATCAATATTGTCGTATCCCACCGCAAACTGAGCAATCACATCCAGGTGGCCGCACTGATCGAAAAAGTTTTGGTTTAGTCTATCCGCACCTAACGATAGCAACGCATCTGCCTGCCTGGCACGCTCAATCAGCTCGGGCTGGGTCATAGGTCCATCTCCCTGCCATACGTTCACTTCAAAACCTGCCTGGGTAAGCAATTCATGGGCTATCTGGGGAATGATACGTGTAATTAAAATCTTCTTAGACATGGCCCTTCAATCTTGTATTTAAAAAAACAGAGTGTGATAAAGTTGTTCTTCATCACACTCTATTGTCAACGTTTAAGGTAAACGAATTGTTCTTTCGAAATAGAAATATTTAAAACTGCCTTCTGTATCTCTCCGGAAGGGAATGTCCCTTTAAAGACTTGCCTATATTTCCTTTATACAAAGTTTTAACAAACTCTTCGGCTGTGCTGATTGCAGTACGGCTACCCGACACAGGAGTAGTAATTGATGTAAAATCCTGATACGTGCCCCCTACGTTCCTAAAGGTTTGTACAATGGCCGTTGGTAAGTTGGGAGAAACCCACTTATTCTTATTGGCCAGCGTATACGTACCTGTAAACTTCTGTCTTGAGCTTTCGGGTTCAGCCTCGCCATTGGTTACATCAATAAAGGTTGAAGTAAAAGTGAGGTTATCGCGTGTGCCATCATAATACGTATAGGATATACCATAGGCGGTATTGGTATAGTTTAACCCAAAAAAAGTGCCTATAAACGTTTTGGGTATAAAGGCGAATTCATATTCAACATCAACACTTCGAAAAGCTGAGCCTGTAATTACTCCATTGTAGTCTGTGGATACAGTAGTAGGGTTTGGCCCCATTCGCACAATTAAGTCCATATCTACAAAGCCATCTGTGCTGTTGGATTCCGGCCATTCAAGCAGTATAATAATTCCGTCCTCTTGGGTAAGAGTGGTGGTAGATACTTGTGTGGCATCGAACATTACATTTGCATTACCAACCTCCGTAATGGTTACGATAATCGTTTCATCATCCTCCAGTTCATCATCTGAATACGGAATTAATGTAATAGTGGCGGTAGTTTCTCCCTGGGCAATTTCAATCTCGTCATAATCGCCATCCACTTCATAATCGGCATAGTCATTTTCAGCATCCGCCCGAACATCGTCCAAGGCCGTGCCCGATAATTGAAACTTAACCGTAATATCTTCCGGAGCGGGCTTATCCAGTGTAAGTTCAATCAGAATATTTTCATCCGATTCTTTCGCAGTCCCTGTGGCTGAGGTAAAAGTCAGATTAAATTTTTCCGGTTCATCATCCTTACAGGATGTAACCGCAAAGCCAAAAGCCCCAAGTAGAACTAATGACAAAAGTGATGTGTAAAATTTCCTCATAATCATTTTGTTA
>JAEUUB010000413.1 GCA_016787745.1 Cyclobacteriaceae bacterium | reverse complement strand
TGTTCAGAACCCGGATAATAATGGTGAGATAAAAGATTACTCAGCGTTGATAGAAACTGCGCATGAAAAAGAAATATTTGCAGTTGTCGGTGCCGACCTAATGAGTTAGTTATTAGTGAAGTCACCCGGAGAAATGGGTGCCGATGTAGTAGTGGGTTGTTCGCAGCGCTTTGGGGTGCCGATGGGTTTTGGGGGACCGCACGCAGCGTTCTTCGCAACCAAAGAAGAATTTAAAAGACAAATTCCAGGAAGGATAATTGGAGTTTCCATTGATGCGAGTGGAAATCCAGGGTATCGCATGGCGTTGCAAACCCGCGAACAACACATTCGTAGAGAAAAAGCAACTTCCAACATTTGTACTGCACAGGTGCTGCTATCTGTAATGGCCAGCATGTATGCAGTCTATCACGGACCGGAAGGTTTGAAAAAAATTGCCGGAAGAATTCACGGACTTACTCAACTGCTTGAAAACGGTTTCCGCGAACTGGGCATTAAACAGGTTAACAAGAATTATTTTGATACACTAAAAATTGAAGTAGCGGATTCGAAAGTTATTCGCGAGAAAGCAGAGAAGGCCGAACTTAATTTCAAATATTTCTCGAACAATCATATCGGTATCTCCCTGGATGAAACAACCGGCATAAACGATGTTGAAAAAATTCTTTCCGTCTTGGGAACAACAAAATCCATATCAGCGAAAGCTGAGTTAAAGCTAAAGTTGGAAGCATCTCTTATCCGATCTTCAAAATATCTTACTCACCCCGTTTTCAACACGCACCATTCTGAGCATGAAATGTTGCGCTACATTAAGAAGTTGGAGAATAAAGATCTTTCGATGGTGCATTCCATGATTTCGTTGGGCTCGTGCACGATGAAATTAAATGCCACTGCCGAAATGATTCCGGTAACATGGCCCGAGTTAGGTCAAATACATCCATTCGCTCCGGCCGATCAAACACTTGGGTACAAGGAGATGATTACGAATCTTGAAACATGGCTAAAAGAAATAACAGGCTTTACCGGAGTATCCCTTCAACCCAACAGTGGTGCACAAGGGGAGTATGCCGGACTGATGGTTATTCGGGCTTACCACGAAAACAGAAACGAACCACACAGAAATATTTCATTGATCCCTGCCTCCGCGCACGGCACCAATCCCGCCAGCGCAGTGATGGCCGGCATGGAGGTGGTGGTTGTAAAGTCGGATGCCGATGGAAAAATTGATGTTGCCGATTTGAAGGCCAAAGCGGAACAGTACAAAGACAAGCTTTCGTGTTTGATGGTCACCTATCCTTCTACTCACGGAGTGTTTGAAGAATCGATCATTGAAATCTGTGAAACCATTCATTCACATGGTGGATTGGTTTATATGGATGGCGCCAACATGAATGCCCAGGTGGGATTAACATCGCCCGCTAATATCGGTGCCGATGTTTGTCATTTAAATCTTCATAAAACATTTTGCATACCCCACGGGGGGGGTGGCCCAGGCATGGGACCCATTTGTGTGAATGACAAACTAAAACCGTTTTTGCCCGGACATGCGCTGGTAAAAACCGGTGGCGAAAAAGCAATAACGGCCGTATCCTCAGCTCCCTGGGGTAGCGCCAGTATTTTGGTTATTTCTTACGCATACATTGCTATGATGGGCAGTGAAGGATTAACGAACGCCACACGGTTATCCATACTGAATGCAAACTATATTAAAGACCGGTTGAACGGTCATTATAAAATTCTGTATACAGGAAGCAAAGGCCGGTGCGCCCATGAAATGATTGTGGATTGTCGTGACTTTAAAAAAGCAGGAATTGAAGTGGAAGACATTGCCAAGCGTTTGATGGATTATGGATTCCATGCCCCCACTGTTTCATTTCCGGTAGCCGGCACATTAATGATTGAGCCGACTGAAAGTGAGCCCAAAGAAGAAATGGATCGCTTCATTGAAGCTCTAATTGAAATTCGAAATGAAATTCGCGAAGTAGAGGAAGGCAAGGCGGATAAAGAAGAAAATGTTTTGAAGAATGCTCCGCATACAGCTGCTGTTATTACTGCGGATGAATGGACCCGCCCGTACAGCAGACAAAAAGCTGCCTATCCGTTAGCCTTTGTAAAGGATGCTAAATTCTGGCCAAGCGTTAGCCGGGTAGACAATGCCTATGGGGACAGAAATCTTGTATGCAGTTGTTTGCCTCTCGAGGAATACTCCAAAACTGAAGAAACACCAGTGTAGTACGTTTAGCTTAATTCAAAATGCCAGTTTCCGCTGGCATTTTTTTTTGTAACGAATTCATAGATTTGATAGCATCAAAATCCACCAATGGCCTCCAACCAACAAAATATAAAAACTGCACTTCCGTGGTGGACCTGGGTAGTTCCTGTCTTGGTTGTTCACTTTACGGGACATCTTTCTTTACTTTTTAAATATGATCAGGGTGTAAGCACTCTTTACTTACCCACAGCCTTTGCTATTGTTATGGTCAACTGGTGGGGTGTGGCCCGGGTGGTGCCGGCCTTGTTTATTGTTGCCACCCTCAACACGTATTACTGGGGTATAATGCAGTGGTGGCTATGGCCTATCCTTTCAACCCCTGAAGTGGTTGCTGTCTCTCTTTCTTACTATCTGTTCAGAATTGTTTTTAAGGGAAAATACTGGCTTCCCTCTACACGCGAATTTTTGTTTTTCACCTTGGTTGCAATTATCGTTCCTATGTTGATTGAACTTTTGCTGCTTCAATTCACACTTATTTACTTTGGAGAACAATCACTGAGTGCGTTTGGCGAAAATTTTCTTCGAAACTGGTTGGGTGAGTTTACCGCTAACTTTGGTATCGCTACTCCTCTTTTGTTTCTGCTCACACCACTCCTTATGCGTAAAGGTTGGTTGCTCCATTCCCCCGATAAGCCGCTGCCCTTTTCTTTCTCCCCATCAAGAACGAAAGTAATCGAGTTAGTGATCATCTATGCATCCTTGTTACTCCTCTCCTTTACAATTCCTTTTGAAACCTATTGGTTTGTTTATGGATTGGTATCCCTGTATGTTGCCATACGATTTGGTTTTGGTGACGTGCTTCTTTGCAATCTGTACATCTTTCTAATCACCTTTCTCGCGCCTGTATTTTTCCCTACTCTTTGGGATTTAAACATTACTCTGGAATCAGAGTTATATATCATTTTTTTAGGAAACCTTCTTCTTTCCCTGTTTGCCGCCATAACCGGACGGGTTATTTCAGATTTGCGATTAGCGGAAGAAACTTTAAATAAACAAAAGGCCGAGCTGGAAGCAGCCAACCTGGAACTTGATCGGTTTGTCTACAGCGCGTCTCACGATTTAAGTGCTCCTTTAAAATCGGTGATGGGGCTTATTGCGATTAGCAAAATCGATCCCTCTCCGGATGCCTCAAAAACGTATCTTCATGAGATTGAAACCAGCGTAAAAAAACTGGACGCCTTTATTGGTGATATTCTTGATTACTCCAGAAATAAACGATCCGGTATTAATCCTGAAAAAATAAACCTTAAAGATCTCTTCGATGAAATTCTTACCAATGTAAAATACATCGATGGGTTCTCGGATCTGGTTATTGAGCGGAAAGGCATTGAACAATGTATTGTGAATCAGGACAAAACCCGACTAAAAATTATTCTGAACAACCTGATTTCAAATGCGGTTAAGTTTAAGAAACCCCAAAGCATAGAAGCCGGATGGATTATGATAACCTGCGAAAAAAAGAATGGGTTAACTCAAATCCATATTGAAGACAATGGAGAAGGAATAAAGGCAGACGTGAGTAAAAAGATATTTGACATGTTTTACCGCGCCTCTGAAAAAACAAAGGGTTCAGGCCTCGGTTTATATATAGCTCTGGAATCCGCTCAAAAAATTGGCGGAACTATACGCTTAAAATCAGAATACGGAAAAGGTTCTTGTTTTACGGTTGAATTTCCCGAGTTGTAACTTCACTTCTTACTTCAAACCATATTGATCGATTAAATACACCATCGCAGCCATGGAAGCCGCTCCTAATTCCAGTTCGCGCTTATCTACTTTATCAATCGTGTCTTCGGCTGTATGATGATACTTAAAATAGCGCTGTGAGTCAGGTAAAAAACCTAACAACGCAACACCCTGAGGTGCCAGCGGACCAATATCTGCTCCACCTCCCTCCTGACTAAAATCAGAAAGTCCATAGGGTTCCAA